>JBLNEJ010000161.1:0-10177 GCA_050262535.1 Clostridia bacterium | reverse complement strand
CCTTTTCATATTTCGTCGCACAAACCGTTGCCCGGTGGAAACGTGAATGACGGAGGGTATACCGACAAAAAAATAAACGACGAAGAGTTTTGGCTGGGATGGCAGTCTTTTACCCGCAATCATGGGTGATTTTGGGGAATATGTTTGGTGGAAAAAGGGATGAGTTACAACAAAAAAAGTACCGCATGCAGATGAGTGGGGATTCAACTGCATGCGGCTTTTCTTCATAAGCTTTTTTGTTGCGAGGGAATCTTGAAATCCCCCAGGCTATTGCAGCATTCGCAACAGCATGACCAAGGCTTCAGCCCGTGTCGCTGTCGCATTGGGGAAGAACAGGTTGTCTCCGCGGCCCTGGACAAGTCCACGTTCCCTGACGATTTCAACCGAACTTTTTGCCCACTGTGGAATGGCCGTATCATCTGCAAAGCCTGTATGCATCCCGGGCCTAAGGGGCAGAGAAAATGCTCTGGTGATCATCGTAATCATCTCCGCACGGGTCATCATTGCATCCGGTCGGAAACTTCCATCTTCGTAACCAGCTGTCACCCCCGTCTGAACCGCTTGGGCAATCGCTTGTTTTGCCCAATCTCCAATCAGCGCATTGTCGGTAAACATGAGAGAATCGCCGCTTCCATTAAGGTTTGCTGCTTTCATCAACATCACGGTAAACTCTGCACGTGTAATAGGATTGTCAGGCTTGAAGGTCCCATCCGGAAACCCGTTGGCGATGTTGGCAAGGAGTGCTTGCTGGATAAAGCTCTCGGCCCAGTGTCCACTGCTATCAGAAAATGCAAAAGATGGTTGCTCCGTTTCGCGGAGAATGATGATCGTGTAGACATCCTTCGCCCCGCTCTCCGCTTGCACGATCAGTTCAAACTTGTTTTCCCCTTCCTCAAGGCTCACCTTTTTTCCATTGCCCAACCCTTTGCCTTTCAGTGTTACCTTTGCCTTGGTATGAGCGGGCGTCGCGACAATTTCAACCTGATTCATGGTCGTTTTGACCCAATAGAAAGCCTTTGTGGCGGTAAACGATGGAGTAAGAGAAAGCTGTTCGTCTCCACCGAAAATTCTCAAGTCTTGCAAATTGGTATTGTCGGACAGCGTTCGATGGGATCGATCCTTTTCAGAACCACCAACATCGTCAACAGAAGATCGCAATGTGGTTGCAGATGAACGCAATCCATCGCTTTCATTGTTCGCCTTGTCGAGTGCTTTAACGGTAAACGTATAAGTCGTATCCTCATTCAAACCGTTTAGGCGGTATTCCAATACATTGCCCGTGACCGTTTTTTCCTCTTTGCCATCAACGAAAATGGTGTAACCTGTCACCCCAACATTATCGGATGCAGGTGGCCAGACTAATGTTACGCTCGACTTGGTCACATCCGTTATGACAAGCTTTTCGTTTGCTGGCCAATAAGGTTTTTCGGTATCCGGGCTTTTCAATGCCACAATCTCCACATTGGAAAAGTCGCTTGAACCATGTGAATTAAATGCCTTTATCGCAAATGCGTAGGTTACTCCATTAATTAAACCTTCAACAAAATAGCGTCTCTGTGTAACTCCCTCATGGACAAGCATCCAGTCGTTCTCATCGGCAGGTGCCGATGTTCCTTCGTACATGTAGATGGAATAACTTTTTGCCCCTGCTGCGGCATCCCATTTCAAGGCTACAGCACTGTCGCGAGTTGTGCCTGTCACATTCTGAGGAGCCGACGGTACCCCCGGTGTGATCGTATAGCGTTCTTTCGTGATTTCGCTGTCAGTCAGGCCGTCTTTCACGGCAATCGCCTTGATGGTCACGTTGCGATCTATTCTGATTGGATCGTTATACAATGTGCCGGTACGGTCAGGCGTATCGCCATCGGTGGTGTAGTAAATGTCGGCATCCGGTGTTTGGGTCGTCAAAGTTACAATGGTACCGGGTGCTACAGGTCCGCCAGCAGGGCTGGCCATTGGCTTCTCCGCTTGCTGGGGAGCAGGCGGTACAGAGTAGCTTTCGCTCATGATCTCACTGTTAATCATTCCGTCTTTTACGGCAATCGCCTTGATGGTCACGTTGCCATCTACTCTGATTGGATCGGTATACAATGTGCTAGTACGGTCAGGCGTACTGCCATCGATGGTGTAGTAAATGTCGGCATCCGGTGTTTGGGTCGTCAAAGTTACGGTGGTACCGGGTGCTACAGGTCCGCCAGCAGGGCTGGCTGTTGGCTTCGCCGCTTGCTGGGGAGCAGGAGGTACAGAGTAGCTTTCGCTCATGATCTCACTGTCAATCATTCCGTCTTTTACGGCAATCGCCTTGATGGTCATGCTCCTATTTATGCTGATCGGGCTGGTGTAAAGAGTGCTAGTACGGTCAGGCGTGCTGCCATCGGTGGTGTAATAAATGGCGGCTCCTGAAGGAAAGGTCTCCAATGTAACCATCGTGCCTTTGGCGACAATTCCGCTGGCCGGGTTTGCAAAAGGTTTATTCAATTTTGGCGAAACAAGAGAGATCGATTTGGTGTCATTGAGTAAAAATCCGTTCAGTTTGCCTGAAATGGTTGCCATACCTGTATTTTCGGAAGTCAGCGTAGCCGAATAGGTACCGTCACCATTGTCAATTACCGTGCTTACTGTTCCAAGCGTTGTGCTTAGTTCTACCGTTCCGCCACTTTCCGTCACATTGTTACCACCGTAATCTTTTAGCTGAACGGTGATATCCGACTTACTTGTACCGTTTGCCAGGAGTGTATCTGGATTCACTGAAATTTTTGAGGTTATGGAAGAGCCTATGCCGGAATCCGGGTAAAAGACAATTTTGATCGGCGCGGCAGTCCCAATCGGTTTTCCATCCAAAGTCCCGCTTACTTTCGCCTCCACCGGAGCAGGGGCCGTCACCGTCGCTGTTACTGTAGCTGTATAGGTGCCGTTCTGATGATCAATTACCCCGCTCACTAAACCATATGTTGTACTTATATGAACCGTCCCGCCGCTTGAGCTCCAATTGTTGCCTTGCAAATCTTTCAATTGAACGGTAATGGTTGATTGGCTGATGCCGTCCCCTCTTTGCGTTAGCGGATTGGCCGTGATGACGGAATTGCTTGGAACCGGAGCGGGCTTTATCGTTAAAGTTGCTTGACTTCTCAAAGCAGTTCCATTTAACGTACCAGTGATGATTGCCGTTCCGGGGGCTACCGGAGTTAGCGTTGCAGTATACGTTCCATTTCCCATATCGGTTACTGATCCCAAATTCCCCAAGGTTGTCGATAGTGCGACAATACCGCCGCTATCCGGATAATCATTCCCCCTTGAATCCTTCAACTGTACAGTAACAATCGCCTGGTTTGTCCCATTGGCCAGTAATGTACCGTCTGTCTCCAAAGTCGAGGGGTCAATTGTGATGGTTGACTTCACAGTGGACGCGCCTGTGTTGACAACCGGTCCCATTGCAGCGCTTACCACCGGTTGTCCAATCTTCATCCCCGATCCGGCGACTGGCGTTACTTCGAACATAATATACATATTCTCAAGCTCCGGTGTCAAAAGTAGTGTTTTCGATGTCTCTCCGGCGATCACAGTCTTGCCTGTGCCGCTCGCGTCATTGGCTGTGTACCACGTAAAGGTAGACGCACCTTCCGAATCCCCATCCTGATCGGTATACGTGTAGCTTCCTGTCAGTGTTTGATTCACCAGAAACGTTCCTGTAATCGTCACGTCGCTTGCTGTTGGTGCTACGTTAAAAGTGGTTAAGGCAAGGATATTTTTATTATTATCACCAATATAGATCGTGCCATCTGCTGCAATCGCCGGGGAAGATAAAGAGCGTCCCATCGCAAAATCCCAGATAAGCGCCCCGTTCCTGTCAAATGCAAATAGCTTTCCGCTATTGCTTCCGACAAATACATTCCCATTGGAGTCGACTATGGGAATGGAGATGAATGGGGAGCTGGCTGCGTAGCTCCATTTAAGGGAACCGTCAGGGGCAAGCGCAAAAAATCGACTTTTCGTTATGTTGGTAAAACTGCCAACGTAAATCGTCCCATCTGCAGCGATTGCTGGAGAGGAGAAGTAGGCAAAATATGGATCTGTTGCAGACGTAACCGTGTAGTGCCATTTCTCTGTCCCATCCGGGTGTACCGCATAAAAAGAGCGGCCGTCAGTGCCAAAATAAATGGTCCCATCCCCTCCGATCACCGGAGCACCGAATATTCTTCCATTCGCATGAAAATTCCACTTTTCTTGCTGGGATGTCGGATCAATCGCAAACAGTATGCCATCATCGTTGCCAATATAGATCGTGCCATCAGCTGCGATTGCTGGGGATGAAAAGATTTGCTGCCCGGTTGCGAACTTCCATTTCAAGCTTCCATTCGGATCAATCGCATACAGGTTTGCGTCAACACAACCGATATAAATCGTGCCATCGGTTGCAATGGAAGGTGAGGAAACAAACTCTCCTTGTGCCGAGAACGCCCATATCTGGTTCCCGTTTGCAGGATCAATCGCGTACAGATTGCCGTCATCGCTTCCGATATAAACGGTACCATCTGCAGCGATAGCCGGTGAAGATTCGATCCAGCCTCCGGTATCAAACGTCCATTTTTGTGTCCCGTCCGGATTTATCGCATATAAATTCCCATCATGACTTCCGATAAAGACTGTGCCATCCGCTGCAATCACAGGGGAGGATTGAACCATTCCGTTTGTTGTGAATTTCCATTTCAGCATCGCTTTCGTGCTTATACTGGAGTAAGCTGATTGCCTTGTCCAGTTAAATGCGGTTGGCTGCTCGGCAGAGGTGTCGTATCGCCCTGCCTGATATCCTCCCGATCCCTGATTTTGGTCAAAAGCCGCATAAACGGACGGGTATTGAAATGAAATGAATCCTAACATAACGACTAGAATGGAAAAAAAGAGTTTTTTCACCATAACCTCACCTCGAAATCCTTGAAATGTTTCGTATATAGCTGCCATGCGCAAAGCGAATACAACCATCTGGATGCGTGCTGGACCATCAGCTTTTCCAGTTCGATTGTTTCTCTCTAAAACCTATAGTAGTGATTCTCCTAACGGGAGGCTATTCCCCGACAGGGGTATTTTGGGGGTAGACGAGGTATTCAGGGAGCCGAGGGAGAGATGGGATATTTCAAAAAAATATGCCTTCCCCATAGTTAGGAAGACATAATGAATGTGCGCATGGCTGTCTACCGACTAAAATCAAAGACCTCTAGGCAGCAGGTGCAGCACTTACCGCCGAGGCTTTCATTTCCATTTTCCTCCCGTCAAATTTGATGCCGAATCAGCTCGGACAGCCGAACGAGCCCTTTTTCCAGTTGATCGTAAGAGGCATACGCGTAAGACAGGCGCAGGTGCTGCTGGTCATTGCGATCATAAATCGTTCCCGGGTTGAGCAGAATCCCTTCTTTTAGCGCTTGTTCAAACAGCTGGCGAATGGAGAGCGGCTTACGGATTCGCAGCCAAATGTAGAAACCACCCTGCGGAATATTCCAGTCTGCAAACCCATGATAATGCTGGTTCAGAATCGCTAGCACAAAATCCCTCCGGCTCATCAACTCCTCTCTGATCCGGGAGAGATGCTGCTCATATAAACCGCTGCTTACCCATTGCGCGACAGCGTACTGCGATAATGAGCTCGATCCGTAATCGGTCTGCATCTTGATGTCGGAAAGCCGCTCAATAACCGGTTCGGGTCCGACTATCCAGCCGATGCGAAGTCCAGGGCCAAGAGTCTTGGACATGCTTCCCATATAGAGGACAAGCCCTTGATGATCCTGTGCCTTCAGCGGATACGGGGGAGGGGTGTCGAACCACAGATCCCCATAAACATCATCTTCAATAACCGGCAGCCTTTCTTGGATGCACACTCTCATTAGCTCCGCTCGTCGGGTTGCTGACATCAGGACACCGGTAGGATTGTGGAAGGAGGGGATGGTGTAAAGCAGGGCAGCATTGTGCTGGCGTTTGAGTCTGCCGATGGATTCCGTCCTCATCCCGTCCTGATCCATGGGAAGGCCAAACAAGTGCATGCCTGCAGATTGAAACACATGAATGGAATTCAAATAGGTAGGATTTTCAACAAACAGGGTTGAACCGAATTGCAACAAGCCTAACGAGATAAGCTGCAGACCCTGCAGACCACCGGATACAATTAAGATGGAGGACGGAGATGCATGGATTCCTTTTGTTTGGAGATACGTACTAATGATTTCGCGTAAATACAGACTGCCTTTCGGTTCAGAGTAGCCCAGCGTGAACGTACCTGCGTTGCCACTGCTGAACATCGCTTTCATTTGTTCAGTTGGCAGCAATTCGGGAGAGAGCTCCCCGGTACCGAGACGAATCATGTTCGCATTCACTTCCGCTTGATTGATTTGCTGGATCAAGTGGATGTTCGGTTGATAGGACCCGGATTTGACGTAACGATTCCAGTCGGGGGGTGAAGCGGAAGCCAGCAAACTCCATGTATTGTTGACCACAACCGTCCCGTGGCCCACCCTTGATTCGATCAGACCATCGGCGGCAAGCTCACCCAGGGCATAGACAATCGTGCTCCGGTTTACCTGGAACTTGGTGGCAAGCTCTCTTTGGGGCGGAAGTTTCGTTCCAACCGGCCATTCCCCATTCATGATTTTCCCCTTCACATAATCGTAAATCTGCTGGTGTAGAGGGATCGATGACGACTTGTGTAAACCCCACTCTTCTGGCATACAACCACCGCTTTTCTTCATTTGCTTCGTTTATTATAACAAATTGGTTGGGTAGGGTCCCAACCATTTGGTTGGAGACCTTCGTGGTATCTTCCCGTAAAATGGTGAAAATGACTCGGGAGGAATCGATATGATTGGCGCAATTCTTCATGGTTTTATCTTGGCACTGGGGCTGATCCTTCCCCTTGGTGTGCAAAATTTGTTTGTGTTCAGTCAAGGCGCGGTACAACCACGGTTTGTCCGTGCATTGCCGGTAATCATAACCGCATCTTTATGTGATACGCTACTCATCTCGTTAGCGATTTTGGGCGTTTCGGTCGTCGTCCTGGAAAATGATTGGGTAAGAATCCTGCTTTATTCATTGGGCATCTGTTTTCTGCTGTATATGGGGTATGTGACGTGGAAAAGCAAGCCAGCGGTACAAAAGCAAGAGGCAGCTCATTCGTTTACGCCAAAGAAGCAAATCGCCTTTGCCATGTCCGTATCGTTGTTGAATCCCCATGCTGTACTGGATACAGTTGGCGTAATCGGCACCAGTTCATTGAAATATGCAGGAACAGATAAGATTGCATTTGCAGTTGCTTGTATCCTTGTATCCTGGCTATGGTTCATGGGCTTGGGGATTGCCGGGAGAGTTCTTGGAAAGCTTGACCCGTCGGGGCGATGGTTATCGATTGTCAATACCATTTCCGCAATCATCATTTGGGGAACAGCTGTATATCTTGGGATCAGCCTGGTTCAGATGCAGTAGTGCAAGAGCAGAGTGCGCTTCACCCAGCGAAATTCCGTAAGTAGCCCGCGTTGATTTCCATCTGGGGAAATTAGGATTTTCAACCAGTGCAAATGAGGTCTTTATTATGTAACTAATTCAGAGTATAATAGTAGGTAAAAAAGAAAGAGGAAGTTATATGGATTCTACATTCGCACCTAGAAACACAAGTAAAACAAAAACCATCGTCATCAATGCCCTCTTCATCGCCTTTACTCTTGCAGCCACCATGTTCATCAATCTAAGGCTTCCGATCATGGGGAACGGAGGACTCATCCATCTGGGGACCGTGCCTCTTTTTATTGCAGCCTTGGTCTACGGCAGAAAAACAGGAGCCGTAGCAGGTGCATTCGGGATGGGCTTCTTCGATGTCATTTCCGGTTGGACAGCATGGGCACCGTTTACATTCATCATCGTTGGAGCAATGGGCTATGTAGCCGGGCTTATTTCCGAGAAGATGCCTGGCAATCGGGTACTTGTGTACACGCTGGCTGTTGTCGTCGCACTGGTGATCAAAGTTGTGGGCTACTATTTTGCAGAAGTCATTCTGTATAGCAACTGGGTCCAGCCATTCGGCTCCATCCCCGGAAACGTTCTTCAGGTCGTAGTAGCTGGTATCATTGTCGTACCGCTTGTTGGGCGCCTGAAAAAAATTGTAGGGAAAATCTAGGCTTTACCGCTTGTTTGGAACTTGTACAACTCATACCTCTGCTAAAAGGATCGCGTCTGGCGATCTGAAATCGTAACAGGCAGCATCGGTTGAACCTCGACCGAAAGAGCCCAAAATGAAAGGTACCCCCTTGAGAAGGCTGGCAGTCGCTTCACGAGGGGGTACTTTATATTTTGTGTTCATAAAAAAGCGACAGGTTCACATTTCAGTAAAAGCTAATACACCAGCGGATTCACGACCAATTGCAGCCAAATATGACTGAACATATGAGCTAGAATTGCGTATTCAAATCCTTTTTTCCAATATAAATACCCAAAAAATAAACCGCCAATCCCGTTCAACAACAGGCTTCGAACCAAAAGAAGGGGTGTTACCTCGCCAAAAAACATCCGGGTTGCCGGTAAATGACCGAGAGCAAAAAGGATGGTCGAAACAAGAATCGCAATCCAATAAAACAGTGCTGGCAGTTCCCCTTTACTGGTTTTGAACACTTTCGAAAAAAGCCAGACGAGTAAAGACAGGGTAACCAATCGAAGCAGAATTTCCTCAAAAATTCCTCCATAAAGGACCCCTGCAGCCAATGCATCAAATGAAAAGACAGGTTTGTTTTCAGCAAGTAGTGGAATGTACTGTTGAAAAACCAATCGATCCGATAACGAAATTACCAAAGCCGTCAACAGTCCCAAAACAGCGGCAAGAATAGCGACGTTTTTCTCCACAATAATCCTGCTTTGGTTTGTAACCAATGAATCTAGCAAGCGAAAGGAAAACCCCACACTTCTCGCAACCTTCAATCCAATCCATGATAAAACAAATGCAATGAGAAATAATTGAAGGGCTGAAAGAATCGTCAGCATTCCCATGGAAACTGGAACATTTTTGAGCATCTCATGATACAGACCCGGCATCATTGTTTTCATTGTATTCATTTGATAGGGGACTACAAAAAAACCCGAAATAAAGCATAGAAACGAAAGTGACAACGAAATTTTCACATCAATTTTCCCCATGGGTTCCCTCTTTCTTCTGCAGCGAAACTTTTTCCTGGCGATCACCGCTTATGATTTTTCGACTTCCCTATTTTTTTAACAAATAGCAAATAAACGAGGAGTGGCATTGGAAATTGAATGAGTCCGACCAGGCCCCACAGCCATTTTTTGTGCCCGTATTTTCGCGCATCTAAAAACAGCCAAGTACTTTGGGAAAACATGATAATCGCTAATAAAATCCAGTAGAATAACGGGATCTCATTTGGATGCACAGTAAGATTCATTCTCCAGCCACCTTCTCTCTTTTATGAAGGAGCACAATGAACGGCAGCAATAATGTAACAAGCCCTTGCATGACAAAGAAAGCATTCGGTTTACAATAAAAAACCGTTATGACAACAGAGAAAACGGCACCGGTCAAAAGCCAGAAGAGCAGTAAATCGTGGAAGAGCGCTTTTCTGCCCAGCTTTTTTTGTTCGAGTACCTTTGCTTCAAACCAATCGATTGAAGGGACTTCAGGAACAGGCAACCGATCGAATCGATGCAGTTCTCCTTGTATGTCGCGGATTAATTCTTCTTCATTCACCATTACGAGTGACCTCCTTTCGAATTTTCACCATTCCATTATGAACGCGGGATTTTACTGTTCCTTCCGCGATCTGCAGCATTTTCCCAATTTCCTCATAGGAATAGCCGTAGTAATGCTTTAACACTATGGGAATCCTCATCTCTTCAGTCAGCCTTCCAAGAGCATCAAGTAAGTCAGTCCAGTCTTCATTTTGTTGCTCTAACTGCCATTTCAATTTTCTTAGGGCTTGTTCTTGTTCACGCCATTTTGTTTCACTTTTCTTCCTTCGCAGCAGGTCAACATAGTGATTTGTTGCGATGGTAATCAGCCAGGAGGAAAACTTCGCCTTTCCATTGAAAAGATGAATGTTTTCCATGCACTTGACCATCGTATCTTGCGCAATATCCTGCGCGAGATCACGATTAAATGCAATTTTCATCAAATACCTCAGTAAAAACTCATAATTGT
>JBLNEJ010000160.1:0-6264 GCA_050262535.1 Clostridia bacterium | reverse complement strand
GCACGACTCGTGTGGATGAAGATTGCTGAATTAGAAAATGCTTTAAGGGAAGGGTAGAACATGAGCATTCCCGAGGAAGGAGGGAAAGTAGATGAACAAGCAAAACATGACCCCTGATATGGAGGCGACCTCCATTGAGCAGGTAAAGGAACAACTGGTTGAACTGGGCAAAAAGCGCGGTGTGTTGACGTACAAAGAGATTATTGATCGTTTGTCCGGATTCGAGCAGGATTCCGATCAAGTTGATGAGTTCTTCGAGTTCCTTGGGGATCAAGGCGTAGAAGTAACCAATGAAAACGAAGAAGACGTCGATGAGATGATGATGAAGGATGAGGACTCCGAGGAGTTCGAATTCGACGATCTTTCCGTGCCGCCTGGTATCAAAATAAACGACCCGGTTCGTATGTATCTGAAGGAGATCGGTCGGGTTCCTCTGCTTTCAGCAGAAGAGGAGATCAAATTGGCAAACCGGATTGAGCAGGGGGATGAGGAAGCGAAGCGCCGCCTTGCAGAAGCCAACCTGCGTCTCGTCGTCAGCATCGCCAAACGTTATGTTGGGCGCGGCATGCTATTCCTCGACCTGATTCAGGAAGGAAACATGGGCTTGATCAAAGCGGTGGAGAAGTTTGATTACCGCAAAGGCTTCAAGTTCAGTACGTATGCTACATGGTGGATTCGCCAAGCAATCACCCGTGCGATTGCCGACCAGGCGCGTACCATCCGCATTCCTGTTCATATGGTAGAAACGATTAACAAGCTGATTCGGGTTTCCCGTCAATTGCTGCAAGAATTGGGACGCGAGCCATTGCCGGAAGAAATTGCGGAAAAGATGGATTTGACACCGGAAAAAGTGCGGGAGATCATGAAAATCGCGCAAGAACCCGTTTCTCTGGAAACTCCGATTGGGGAAGAAGACGATTCTCATCTGGGCGACTTCATCGAGGATCAGGAAGCACTGGCCCCATCCGATGCTGCTGCCTATGAATTGTTGAAGGAGCAGTTGGAAGATGTGCTCGACACGTTGACCGACCGTGAGGAAAATGTATTGCGACTGCGTTTTGGTCTCGACGATGGGCGTACGCGCACATTGGAAGAAGTAGGTAAGGTGTTCGGTGTTACTCGTGAGCGGATTCGACAAATTGAGGCAAAAGCCCTACGAAAATTACGTCATCCAAGCCGAAGCAAACGCTTAAAAGATTTTCTTGAATAGCCGATAATACTGAATAGATGCTGGCCTACGCTTTTGCATTCACGACGAGCGTAGGCTTTTCTATTTGCGTAGCCCTACTCGTAATTGTTCCTAATAAGGGGGTACTCCGTGGACGATCAGCGCAAGAAAATCATTGTGAAAGAAATTGAACAATGGCGTAAAAATCACTTATTGCCCGAGCATTATTGCATCTTCTTACTGAATTTGTACACCGAAGGCGAACGATCAAATGAACGCAGTGACCACGGAACAGCTATGGCTTCTGGACGTGATCGGCCCTCAATGGGATTCGGCGGATTTGGCGGACGGGCAGGTTCCGGCTATGCCCCAACAGAGGCAATCTCATGGAGAATGGTCCTGTTTTGGCTGATCGGATCTGCATTGATTGCCGGGTTCATCTTGCTTGCTTTTCATTTTAACGATTTCAGCACCCCAATGCAAATTACCATCTTTTCCTGCGTTACACTCTTTTTCTACATATTGTCATTTATTTGCAAGCGGTTTTCTCCGGTTCTGGTCCATGTCACATTGTTGATTTCATTTCTCCTTCTCCTATTCGGCGGCATTTTCTTCATGCAGAAGTTTGGGTTTACGGATCGTACACCGATGCTTTTCCTTGCGGTGGTATGCATGCTTTTTTGCATGAATGGACTTATTTTTCGGTTTCTGTACCTGATCTATTGCGGACTTATCGGGTTCGGTCTGATCTATGGGTATACGACGATTGATCGGGTAAGCGAGCAGTACAGTTGGTGGATGACAGAGCTGTATTGGGTTCCGTTGGCGTTGTTGATGATCGGCGTCGGGTTTTTGTTGCACCAGCGAAATCCGCGGTTGGCGGGCGTCTTGAGTATCGTCGGCACGCTCTATTTTTTCGGAGCAGAATTGCAAGGCTTGTACATTACCCATGCGAAGCAGGATACCATTCAGCTGCTTCTGTTTGTGAAAATATTTTTGTATTCCATCTTCTTTTTTCTAACGCGACAATTCTGGTTTTCTTGGCTGCGTCTGTAGGGCGTAACATGCTTGAAGACATGGATGACTGTTGAAAAACTGCGAGAGCCCCCGATAGCTTTTGTCGAGCTAAGGGGGTTTCTTTTGTTAGGCATTTCTTTTTAAATAAGGTAAAATAGAACGAGATATGACAGCGGAGGATGAAGATGACAAGTATTCCGATTTCCCAACGATTACAAACCATCGCAGGCTATTGTCTGACAGGTTCGCGCGTAGCGGACATCGGTTCGGACCATGCACTGCTTTCTACATATTTGCTGGTACATCACATAGCTTCACACGTTATTTTAGGAGAACTGAATGAAGGGCCGTATCAGGTAGCATGCAAGCAAATCAACGGTTTGCAAACACGTGACCGCGCCTCCGTTCGCAAAGGTGACGGTTTGGCTGTGCTTTCGCCGGGGGAGGTGGATGTGATCTGCATCGCCGGCATGGGTGGACAACTGATCGCTTCCATTCTAGAAGCGGGAAAAGCAAAGCTTGAAGGTGTGAAACGGTTGGTTTTGCAGCCGAATGTAGGAGAGGAAGTCGTGCGTCGGTGGCTGTATGAGCATGGATGGCAGCTGATTGATGAAACGATTCTGGAAGAGGACGGGATTATTTACGAGATTTTGGTTGCTGAAAACGGAGATCCGCAAAAACCGTACCACCAGCAAGACCGTTCCCAGGAAGAGTTGATGCGGTTGGGCCCGATTCTGTGGGAGAAGAAATTACTACCGCTCGCCAAAAAGTGGTAACGAGAGCGAAGCAAATGGGAACATATCAAGGAACAGATTCAACGTTCGGCTCGTGAGGAAGCAAAAGAACGGCTGGACCAAATCGAAACGGAAATTGCATGGATAGACGGGGTGATCGCATGTTTGCACACGGACAAACAGTAATCCAATACATCGAACAGCTTGCGCCAAAGGCGTATGCGATGGAAGGCGACAAAATCGGCCTGCATCTTGGTACGTTGCAAAAGCCGGTGAAGAAAGTGATGGTGGCACTCGATGTGCTGGAAAACGTAATCGATGAGGCGATCGAACAGAACGTAGATTTGATTGTTGCCCACCATGCTATTATTTTTCGGCCGCTCAAGCATTTGCGTACCGATTTGCCCGCAGGCAAAAATTACGAGAAATTGATCAAGCACGATATCGCCGTTTACACCGCCCATACGAACCTGGATGCGACAGAGGGCGGGATCAACGACTGGCTGGCAGAAGCGGTCGGCCTCACACAGGTTGAAGTCCTGGACCCTTCCTATACCGACACCCTTAAAAAACTGGTCGTCTACACACCGCTCTCGCACAAGGACGCGGTGCTGGATGCAATCACGAAAGCGGGAGCAGGGTGGATTGGCGGATACAGCCATTGCACGTTTCAGGCGGAAGGAACCGGCACCTTTATGCCAAGGGAAGGAACCAATCCATTCATCGGACAGCTGGGCAAGCTTGAACAGGTCGAGGAGGTTCGCCTGGAAACGGTGATGCCAGCCTCCAAGCAATTGGCGGTCATCAAGGCGATGAAGGCTGCTCATCCCTACGAAGAAGTAGCGTACGACGTTTATCCGCTTGACTTGCCTGGCAAAGCGTACGGAATCGGACGGATTGGCAAACTGCAGCAACCGATGACCTTGCGAGAGCTGGCACTGCATGTGAAGCAGGTATTCGGTTTGTCAGGCATGCGTGTGGTTGGCCCTCTTGATTCGATCGTGAAGAAGGTCGCCGTGGTAGGCGGAGATGGCAACTCGTTCGTCGGCAAGGCGGGCTTCCGTGGGGCAGATGTCCTGATTACCGGTGACATCTACTATCACACAGCCCATGATGCGATGGCCGACGGGATTCACCTCATCGATGCGGGACACAACATCGAAAAAATCATGAAAACAAAAGTTGCAGATTATTTGCGGCAGCGATTGCAGCAGGATGGTTATCAGACAGAAGTCATTGCTTCTGATGTACATACCGATCCTTTCCAATTCCTTTGATTGAGGTGAAGGACATGCAAGCGGGCAAGCAAATGGGGGAATGGCATCGCGTTCAATCTGCGTTAACAAAAGATCGTTCCGATCAAGCCAGCATTCTGGAGCAGCAGCAAGCACATGAACAAAAAATCCAGGCCTGTCAGCAAAGAATCAAGCAATTGGGTGACGGGCAAAATCCGGATGATCAGCTTGAACACATGCTGGCGGCGCAGGAGCTATGGATGGCGGAAAAGGAGTTGGAGCGTTTTCTGGAAGCGAACCAGGAGCATCTTTTTTCGCTGGAACAGCGGATTCGTGAACATCAATTTACCTTGCTGAGTTTGCGGCAGACGATGGATGAGAACTGGTTGATTGAATATGATCGCCTGAGCAAACGGCTTGCAAACCCGGTTGCCGAGGTAAGGAACGAGACGTGTACGGGTTGCTATCTCACATTGTCGATCCACAACAAGAACGAATGGCGCAAAGGAAAGGGGTTGGTGCATTGTGATCAATGTGGGAGGATTCTCATATAGACTCATTTCGGGTTGCGTCTTGCTTAGCTTGCTCTTGCTACCATCGGTTGCTGATGCGCAGCAGGGGAAGCGTCCCTTTTCTGATATCGAAAACCATCCGGCGGAACGAGCAATCATTTCAGGCTACCAGAACGGCCTGTTTTATGGGGGAAAGGGAACGGCGAAGTTCGAACCGGATCGGTACATGACACGGAGTGAATTTTTGCTTTTGATCGATCGTGTGTATTTGCAAAATGAACAGCAGCTGTTTCCGTTGCTCTTGCTTTCGGAGCACGATGAGCTCGGGCTCGGGGAAGGCTTTGAAGAACCGCATTTGCCTTATCTGGACGTAGATCGAATGACCGCGATCTATCAGCCGATTCTGCGGATGGAGATCGCGTTTAACAAAATGTTTGGACCGAATGCGCTGGAACAGGTTTTCCCGGGAACTTATTTTCTCCCCAATCAACCGATCTCCAAAAAAGAGGCTTCCCAATTGCTTTCTTTTTTTGATTCGACTGCGGATGGTAAGGTGCAAGCAGCCGAGATTCAACCTTCCGCATGGCTTGCTGAGGAAAAAACGGACAAGGTAAAGCGGGGGGAAGCAGCGGTGCTGGCCCAGAAGCTTCTTTCCTACCTGGAGGCGGAGCCGATTTTGCCGTTGCTTGATCCGGGCGAAACGAAATACCCGCTTGTACCGGAGATTAAAGAGATTTTTCCCTTGTTCGGGACGTTTACCGATCAGCCAAACGCGGACGAAGCCAACTACCTTGATGCCGTGGAACAAATCCGCAGTTATGAAGAGGACGGGAATCAGTTTGACGTTCTGCAAAAGCTGGTTGCGTCGAATTTTTACAACCAGATCGGACTTCATTACTATTTAAGCTGGAATCCCCATGTTTCCTTGCAAGAGAACATGGAGGAAGGCTTTGCGGCCATTGATGCGTATTTTGCCGACAAGGTTGTCCAGCCGCAAACCTTGCAATTGCTTGCAGCGAATGTGTATGATCTGGCTTTAAAGCTTGAGAGCGAGGACCCGAAAATCTATGAAAAAACGTTTACTCGCTTGCGCACCTACGAAAGCAAAATGAAGCCGCTCAGCGAAGAATGGCAAACCGTTGCGATTTATGTAGGAGCGATGGAGGCGAAAAGCGGCCGGGTTCAGGATGCGATCGATTTGTACAGCAAGTTCGTCCAGAATGATCAAGCTCTTTTGAATGGTGTCTATTATCTTATTTCATTGGGAAAATTGGACGAAGCACAGCAGCTTTTGCAGACAAGTGCAGAAACCGTATCCGGGAAAAATCAGCGCCATGCCACCCTCGTCGCGTCCATCCGACAGGAGCTCGCCATTCTAAAGGAACAGCCGAGCTATATCAACGATCTTTCCTTTGCGCTTCGACACACGGAAAATGCCGAGAATTATACGATAAAAGGTGAATCGACGCTGAACGGCTACGCGTTCAAATATGAGCAAGCCTTTGATCGTGAGCAGCGGTTCAGCCGGGCAAGCGGATACTTCCAGGCACCGGACAGCCTTGTGCTGCAGAAGCTGGAAACCTTCCACGATGCGCGCA
>JBLNEJ010000159.1:0-3449 GCA_050262535.1 Clostridia bacterium | reverse complement strand
GCCATACAGCCGAACAGCAGCCACGCGTTGGTCGTCAGCCCCATCATCGCCATCCCCAGTCCGAACAGCAACGACGATATAATCAAGGCGCGACGGTCGTTCCAGCGGGCTGTCCAGTTGGTTACGACCAGGGTAAACAGGACAACCAGCAAACCGTTGAGTCCAACCATCCAGCCGAACATCTTCGTGCCGCCGATCATGAACGACCAGTCACCCCAGGAGAAAAGAGCTTGCGTCGGCACATACTCCTTGATATAGACAGCCATGTACAGATCAAGCTGCATCATGATGACCGCGACCAGAATTCCGCAGATCGTGTAGATGGCAAACACTTTGTCCCGGAAAATGACGGAATAGCTTTTCCACTGTTCCTTCAGGCTATACGATGACTTTGGCGATTCGGCAGCCGCATCGCGCATTTCTTGTGGCAGCGATTCCTTGACGACAAAAAAGATCGTCAACGTATACAGCAGGGTTACCGTCATACAGGTGATCAGCAACGGCGTCCGGTGATACACGTAAAAAAACGAGCCAAGCACAGGGCCGAACACAACCCCGACGTTCATTGCCGTATAAAATGTCGCAAACACATGGCGACGGTCCTCCTCTGCCGTCAAATCCGCAACCATGGCGGAGCTTGCCGGCCAGTAGATGGACCCACCGAAGCCGATTCCGATGAAGGCGATGTAATCAATCCAAGGGGAATTGGACAGGGCAAACAGAGCGAACATGATGGCTTGCAAGCCGGCCCCGAGCAGCATGGTGGGACGCCGCCCGATCCGGTCTGCCATTTGCCCGCCAATCAGGCTTGCATAGACGCCGAGCAACGGCGGGACCATCAGCAGCAGACCAGCAGCCTCTTTTCCGAACGATTCGCTGAAGTGCAGCGCCATAAACGGAAAAAACATCCAGTAAAAAATGTGAAAGATGCCTTCCCCGATCAGACGTACCTTCAGGTTAAAATCCCATGACAGCCAGTTCAAAACGGCCACCTCCCAATTTTAGAAATAATAAAAAACGCGCACAAAGAACAGGCAGTCGAGATACAAGACCCATTCCTTGTGCGCGGATTCGTGCAAACTAACCAATATTTTACAATTGTTTAGAGACACAAAAGGCGAAAACGGCTCTCGTCTTCCGAAGAACAACGAGAGAGCTTTCGCCCCCATATCGAACATATGGAAACGAAAGATGGATCATGCATCCTGTCATCGAAATGCCAAGACGGGTATTCAGGGAGACGGCTGCTCCCTGAACGGGCACCGTCTAACATGTGGCGACAACAGAAATGTACATGGATCCATCCTCCTTTTCGTTTTATCAGCATCATTTCACCGTGGAACAAGAATAACGCAAATCATGGAAAAAATGCAAGAAAATTTTGTCGGACGCACAAAATTATTTTACAATGATAGTACCGGGATGTTCGGACGTGACGTTCCCGATGATTCGTGCCCACGTAACACCGTTTAGGTGCAGAGCGGCAAGCAATGCCTCTGCTTCAGAAGCTGGCAAGCTGATCAGCAAGCCGCCTGAGGTGACGGCATCACACAAAATCAGCCGGTCGGTTTCGTCCATCGTGTCGGGAAAGCTGACCCGATTTTGCACCCAGCGGAAGTTCGATTTGCTGCCGCCGGGAATGACCCCTTGCAGAGCAAGCTCGCGAGTACCGGAAAGAACGGGGACGTCGTCGAAGCGAATCTCGATGCCAGCTTTGCTGCCTTCGGCCATTTCCAGCGAGTGGCCCATCAAGCCGAACCCGGTCACATCGGTGCAGGCATGGACGGGGAAATCGCTCATCGTTTCCGCTGCCTTCTTGTTCAGCGTCGCCATGATCGTCATGACACGCTCGATATGTTCGGCAGAAAGTGCATCCCGCTTGATTGCGGTCGTTTGGATGCCGACGCCGATCGGTTTGGTCAGGATGAGGGCATCGCCTGGCTTTGCGCCAGCGTTGGTCAGAACCCGTTGCGGGTGGACCGTGCCCGTGACCGAGAGGCCGAATTTGGGCTCGGGATCATCGATGGAATGACCGCCTGCGAGCACGGCACCTGCTTCTGCAATTTTTTCCGCCGCGCCGCGCAGAATTTCGGTCAGAATCGATGGATCAAGCTTGGAAATCGGGAATCCGACGATATTGAGCGCAGTCAGCGGCCGTCCGCCCATGGCGAACACGTCGCTCAATGCATTGGCTGCGGCAATTTGGCCGAACCAGTACGGGTCATCGACAATCGGTGTGAAGAAGTCGAGGGTTTGCACCAGGGCAATGTCATCTGTCAGCTGAAAAACACCCGCATCGTCCGATGTATCAAGCCCTACCAGCAGTCTCGGATCATGTGCGGTTGGAGTCGGCAAATTTTTCAGGACTGCCGAAAGCGCGTCTGGGCTGATTTTGCATCCGCAGCCCCCTTTGGTCGTATACGAAGTCAGTTTTACCGATGTGGACATGGGTTTACCTCCTTGCATGAGCGCAATAATAGTAGTATATGTAAGTCATCTATGAAAACAGTGTACCAGATAGAAGGTGAATTTTCATTGCAGGAGATAACGGTAGAAGAAATGCTGCACAAAGGACTCGGCAATCTGATTGATGTGCGCTCCCCAAAAGAGTTCGCACGCGATAGTATACCAGGGGCATGCAACATTCCTTTGTTTAGTGATAGTGAAAGAGCGCAGGTCGGCATCACCTACAAGCATGAGGGGCAGGCCAGTGCGCAATGGCTCGGCATGCAGATCGTCTCACCCAAGATGGAAGCGTTGATGAAGGCGATCCGTGAGCGTTCGGAGCAGACAGGCGAGGAGCCGGTTATTTTTTGCTGGCGCGGAGGCATGCGCAGCCGGGCGATGGCGACCTTTGCCTCCTTTGCCGGGATTCCGGTCAAACGGCTGAAGGGCGGATACCGCGCGTATCGCAAGCACGTTGTCGGGACCATCGAGCCATTTGAGCTGAATCGTCCCTTGTTCCTGCTGCACGGCATGACCGGTGTTGGGAAAACGCAGCTTTTGCATCAGCTTGAGGAGGGCGGTCTGCCTGTCCTCGATCTAGAGAGAATGGCCGGGCATCGTGGTTCCGTCTTCGGCCATTTGGGAAAAGGCAAGCCA
Organism: Clostridia bacterium; assembly: GCA_050262535.1. GTDB lineage: Bacteria > Bacillota > Bacilli > Brevibacillales > Brevibacillaceae > Brevibacillus_D. The sequence continues at coordinate 347 of JBLNEJ010000159.1, read as the reverse complement.
GCCAATCAGAAAATGTTCGATGCCCGTCTGTTTGAGACGCTGCGCCACTATGCCGATGCGCCTTTTTTCATCATGGAGGCGGAAAGCCGCAGGGTCGGCAATGCGATTGTACCGGCGTTTTTGATGGAGGCGCGGGAGCGGGCGGTGCATTTGAAGCTCGTCGCTCCGCTGGAAGTACGGGTCGAGCGCATTTATGAAGAGTATGTCGTCCCGCTTGCCTGGCGTTCCGATTATCAGGAAAAGGTGATGACCGCGTTCCTCTCCATTTCCCGGAGAATCCCGACGGAGCAGGCTGCCCGTCTACGAGAGGCGCTTGCCACCGGCGATTACCGGACCGTAATCACGTT
>JBLNEJ010000158.1:0-7326 GCA_050262535.1 Clostridia bacterium | reverse complement strand
GAAAAAGAAAAGGAACCCGAAAGTCCCTTTTCATCCGTACGCTATGTCAACGCGGTGATTAGTATCCGCGTTTCGCTTGTTTTTTGTTGATCGTCGCAAGATTTTCTTCGCTGTGTTTGAGCCATTTTTTCATTTTGTCTTCAAAAGAAGGCGCGTTTTGCTCACGTTTTTCATAGCCACCACGACCTCCACCACGATGTCCGCCTCCACGGCGTTCTTCGGAAGCTTCACGTTCCGGCGCCGGCAAAGCAGCACGAACCGAAAGCGAGATTTTTCCTGCATCATCAATCGAGAGAACTTTCACTTTAACGGGTGCCCCTACGGAAAAGTGCTCGTTGATATCTTTGACAAATCCGTTTGCCACTTGGGAAATGTGCACTAAACCTTGTTGTGTTTCGTTAATCGCTACAAACATCCCAAACGGTTTAATTGCGGTCACTTTTCCCTCGATGATGCTTCCCACTTGTACTGCCATTCAGTTTGCACTCCTTTTATCTTTTCGCGAAAGTGTGACGAGCCGCAAAACTGGGGCTCATTCTTTTAGTATAGCAGATAACATATTTTTGTGAAAAGCCCATTTACGCTTATTCACTCTACTGTAAATATAGCTGATAGGCATCGACTGCCAAAATTTGTTCCTCATTGGTCGGGATCACCATGATTTTGACCGGTGAGTAGGGGCTGGAAATAAAGCCTTCGCCGTCATTTCGCCGATTGGCCTCCGGATCGAGAATAATCCCGGCAAACTCAAGTCCCGTGCAGATCATCTGACGTGCCTCGGCGCTATTTTCCCCGATTCCCGCCGTGAAAATAATCCCATCCACACCGTTCAGACGCGCCAAGTAAAGGCCGATGTAGGTATGTATCCGTGTGGTAAACATATCCAGGGCCAGCTGGCTGCGAGCGTCTCCGCGGGCTGCCGCTTCCATTACTTCCCGCAAATCTCCCGAGACTCCGGAGATCCCCAACAGACCGCTTCGCTTGTTCAGGATGCCGATTGCGCCCATTGTGTCGGTCTGCTCAATTTCTTCTATGTAGGGTATGATCCCCGGATCAATGTTGCCACTGCGCGTACCCATGGCCAGGCCGGCCAGCGGTGTCATGCCCATCGACGTATCCAGCGACTCTCCATATCGGATGGCCGTGACGCTAACCCCTCCACCGATGTGGCAGCTAATCAGCCGCAGCCGTTCCCGCGGTGTCTCCATCAGCTGCTCCGCCCGCTGCATCACGTACCGATGCGAGCTGCCGTGAAAGCCGTATTTGCGGATGCCGTAGTTTTGGTAATATTCGTACGGTACGGCATACAGGTAAGAAGAGGCTGGCATCGATTGGTGAAAGGCGGTATCGAACACTGCGACATGCAAGGCATCAGGCAGCGCCTTCTGCGCTTCCTCTATGCCTAACAGATTGATCGGGTTGTGAAGAGGCGCAAACCTGGCAAGGCTGCGAATCGTCTCCTTGACGTTGTCATCGATTTTGACCGATTGCTTGAAAAACTCGCCGCCATGCACCACACGATGTGAAACGACTGTGATCGAATAGCCGGAAAGCGCGGCAAAAACAGACTGAATGGCCTCATCGTACCGATCATGGCCGATATGCTGCAAATCGCCTCTTTCCAGCACCTTTTTTGTCGGCATCTCGTAGAGCTTGTATTTCACCGAGGAGCTGCCGCAATTCAGGACGAGCACAAGCTGTTTATCGGCCCGACGGAGACTTTGGTACGTCTCCTGACTGTGATGGTTGGCAATGACCTCAACCTCCATCCCGTTCGTCAGTCCGGCCGCATTGGCTTCATCGGTATCAATGTGAAACTCCAGGCGGTAATCTTTGTGAACCCGGCACAGCACGTTCTCCAGCACCAGTGAGCGTAAGCCCCCTACAGCGACGCTGACCAGCTCCTTGTCGGCGACACCAAAATGGTTCGCATCCTCAAGGGAAAAATGAATGTGGCGAAAGGCGATGATCACCCCTTCTTCAAGCGTTACCGTCCCTTTTGGTCCAACCAGCGTGACTCCCGCGCTTTGTTCCAAATCTCCGGAATCACGGATCGGCGGCTCTACCCCCAGCAAATACCCGTCCGTACGGGAAATTTCCACTTGTGTCTGTTTGCGGACTGGTCCCAAAATTCGCACATTGCTGATCGTGCCCTTGGGGCCAACCAACGTCACTGTCTCCTCCGACGCAAACTGCCCAACCTGCTTGAGCTCCCTTAGCTTGCGCAGCTTGTAGCCTTTGCCAAACAGCTGTTCAAGGTGCTCTTCGCTGATGTGCAGATGGCGATTGGAAATGCCCACTGGCACCTTCATGGTTTGTTCACTTCCTTCTGACCTGAATTTTTCGTTGTAGCATGATGATGGCCAGCATCAGACATGCTCCCACTCCGTCTAGGATCACATCCTCGATCATCGCCGTCCGATTGGGTGTAAACGATTGATGCCACTCATCCAAAATCGCGCAGGCGAGCGCGAGAAAGCCGCTCCAGGGCAAGGCTGTCCACGGCTCTGCCCACCTGCGGAGCACATGATAGAACAAAAAGGCAAGCAACGCAAACGTCAGGAAATGGGTGGCCTTTCGAATAAAAAATTCGATCAGTCCCGCTTCTCCTACTGTTTTGACGCTGATTACCTTTTTGCCGTATTCAAAGGAAATGCTGCCCAGCAGTTGGTTCACCTGGCTTGCGTCGACCACCTCGGAAATATTCCCACGAATATCCTGCTTTTGGTACGGGGTCGAGGACGAATAAAACATGCTCGCCAACACAATGCAAAGCAATATCAGATAAATGGCAAATGATCGCTTCAACGGTGAACCCCCTTCTCTCAATCACGACCAGTATATCACGAATCGTGCTCTTTCGAGAGAAGTTCGCTAATCGGCGTAAAATCGTCCGCAGTCAAGCTGGCAGAAGAAGCCTTCCCGCTTGATGCCTTGTTCTGCTCCTTTCGCAGGGCAGCTTTACGTTCCTCCTGCCGTTTTTTCCATTCACGCCGATCTTTGCGGCTAACCCGTGCATTTTGCCACCAGGCACGCAGCTGCTGATTTACTTGGCGCATGGTAATCGGCGATTCCTGCTCTGCCCGGATGATCAGCGAGAGATACATACCCGGTACGAGGACGAGCAACGTCCAGCTAGCAAGCAAAAGTCCCGGCGCCAATACCGCAACGTACGAGGACGCGAAGTCATGACCGACGAAAAACAGCGGCACAAGCCCAATCGCGAGAATGGCGAGCATTGCCATCATGGCAGGCAATTGATCCGATAACCCAGCCTTTATGCGCGACAGCAGGGATTGGCTTTTATCCGAAGCCTGTTGCTCCCAGTGGGTAACCAGCACATACGACTGCTGCAGAAGGATTGCGGTGACGGCCGCCGCCCCGCTGACTGCCATGATATTCAGCGGGCGATTGAACCATAGCAGACCGATGATGAGCGGAAGGGCAACCAAGGGCAACAGCAGCAGCCCGATGAATGCTTGCCGCAGCGACTTGTACGCAAACAGGCTCAACAAGCTGAATCCGCAAATCGCCAAAGCACTGAATAATAGGCGTGTCGTGTTGTCCGCTTTTTCCGACTCCTCCTTCTCCTGTTTCCGGATATCCTCGCCAGATAAAATCGTGTAGCCTTCCGGAATGGTCACGATGTCTTTCATGATAATCGGGAGATAATACGAAAGACTGGGAATCCTCGATTTGTCGGACACATCGCTGACCACCTTCATGAGATACATCCCGTCTTCTCGCTTGTATACGGCTGGCGACTTGCCAACACGCCAGTTTACCAGTTCCCCAAGACGTACGGCGCCTCCTGGCGTACGGATCAGAACATTTTTGACCTGATCGGGATGCTCCATCTCTTTCTTCGGGTACATGGCGGTAATGTTCAGATTTTGATCGTTCCAACGAACGTTTGCCACCTGCTGCTCTCCCAGATAGCTCTCCAGCTGATGTTTTACCTCTGCGTCAGAAATCTGGTAGCGCGCGAGCATCTCCTGTCTTGGAACCATGTTGATGTAGGTCGTATCATCACGCTCACCGGCTTTTACATTTGTAATCAGGCGGTTGTCATCCTTGTCCTTCATCCGCAATTTACTCAGATAGTCGACCATCTGGTTGGCGATATCCTGCGCGGTATTCAGGGATACCCCCTTCACGGTGAATTCCAGCTTTCCGATATCATCCTCACCGACAACAAGCGAATACGGGTCTGTTTGCGGGATTTCTCTCAACTGCTGGTCGAGCGCCTTCTCGAACTCCCGCTTCGTCCGAATCCGGTCGGCTTTCTTTTCCATGTAGATCGTAAAAGCAAGCTCTTGCTTTGTCGCAGTTACGTACAAGTCACGAACATCCGATAGCGTACGGAGCTTTTCCTCTGCTGCCTTCGCCGCCTTGGCTGCTTCTGCCTCCGTGCTCCCCTTGATCATCGGCAGCATCGTCGTGATTTTGTCGCTATCGGTTTGAAGGAACGGCTCCACGGTCACGAACGCCCGGAAAAAGACAACGACGAGAGCTGCCACAAGCATTGTCATGAAATACGGGACAAAGCGGCGTTGCGTGGCCTGAGTCCATTTGGCGATCAGCCAGTTAGCTCCACCGATACGCTGTCCGTATGACGCTGCTTCATCCCCTCCCTGTTCATTCAACCAGATTGCCGCAAAGGTCGGCAGCACGTATCCGCAGACGAGGGCAAGCGATATTGCCCCAAGCAGCAGGACTGGCACGATATCAATAAGCGTCGGCATATCGGTTCCCTTCAGGAAGTCGGTCACAAGCAGCAAACCGATGAAAGCAAGCAGCGCAACAAAGGGCCAGGTCAAAGAGACGATCAGTGGCTTTGTCGCCTGATCAATCTCGCCCTGGTTTCGTTGCTTCAGCCTGGCGTAACGCATGCAAAGGGTCAGTACGGCACCAAGCGCCAGGATATGAACAATGGCAATTGCTCCAATCGAAGTCAGGTTGATCGTCTGCTTGCCAAGCCACATCCCGCCAAAAACTCCTGCCGATACCAACGGAATCATCAGGGCTGACAGTACTCCGGCAACGATTTGACGCTGCCTGTAGCCAATCCAGACAGACGCAGCAATTGTGGTGATCACGCTGAACCACAGCATTCGCTTCAGGCTATCGCTCAAGGGAGCGACGTTGTTTTCGACGATTTCCAGCAGGTATTTCCCGTTCCCCTGCAAGTTAAGTTGATTGACGACCCGGCTTACCTCTTCAGCCGTTGTGTTGACCGAGCCTTCTTCTTTCCCGTAAACCCTGATCTGAAGCGTAGGCTCGCCTTTGTAGAGCGTGATCTCCTCTGCCTGGCTACCACGCATATCTTTGATATCCGCCAGCAGCTTCAGGGCCACACTTCCTTTTTCCGTGGAAATGAGCGTTTTGCCCAAAGCCTCTGGCGCTTCCTTTTGACTTGTCCAAAAGAACCGTGTCTGCTCCGTGTCCTCTCCAATGGTGCCGATTCCATTCTCAGCGGAATACTGCTGAAGCTGCTGCAAAATATCAGTCGGCGTCAAATGGTAGGCGGTCAGCATGGTTGGCCGGAATACAAGCTCGACTTTGTTGGCGAGCCCATTCGTCACTTCCACGCGGGATACACCCTTCACGAGGGACAGCTGTTCTTTAACCGCATGCGTGCTCAGATTATCCAGCTGGCGCAAATCAGCGCCATGCAGCATCAAGAGCGTAAGCGGTTTTTCCAGCGCGCGATCCTGTTTCAGCCGAATCGTCTTTCGATCAATGGGCAGAATTACGGCTGCTTCATCCAGCTTGGCCTCAATCCGCTCGCCCAAATCGCCTGTACCGAGCTGCGGCTTCCCTTTAACCGTTATCGAAATGGAGCCTGAACGGGTTATGGTGGTCACCTTATCCAGTCCGCTCAACTCGCGAATCCGGTCCTCCAACGGGCGGGCGACCTTTTCTTCCGCCCATTCGGCGGTCATTCCCGGGACGGGCACATCAATGTGGTAAACAGGCAACGAATAGTCGGGGTAGATACTGGTATTCATTTTGGCACATGCCGTAAAGCCGAGAACGATCAGCACGAGTGCCAGCAAATAGGCGGTTTGGATACGAAGTGGATGCCTATTGTTCATTGGCCACCCTCACCACTTCGCCGTCCAGCACGTAGGACAAGCCTTTGCTGACGATTTGATCGCCTACTTCCAGTCCCTCGAGCACCTCGTAATACTCCCCATAGAGCGCACCGACTTTCACGTCGGTTTTTTCTACCGTATCATGATTGATTTTCATGACGTAGTGGCTTTCATCAGAGATGCCGACTGCCGTAACCGGAACAAGCAGAGCATTGCCTGATTTGACATCGTATCGGCACGTGACCGTCATGCCGCCTTTTAATTCCGGTGCCTCGCCTTGGATGCTCACTTCCACCGGATACGTTCCGGTCGTTTGATCCAGCACAGGAGCGACAAAACTGACGATCCCGTCCATTTCCACGCCGTTGCCCGTTGACAGCTTGACCTTTTTGCCTTTGCTCCAGTTGCCGATCTGGTCGCTGTCCACCTGCAGCTGAACAAGCCAACCCGAGGAATCAATCAGCTTGATCACCTCTGTTCCTGGCCCAGCCTGCTCTGATTCCGACAGTTGAATCGCGGCGACAATGCCGCCAAACGGTGCGATCAGCTCGGATTCCCTCATGTCCTGACGAGCACGGGTAAGCTGCACCGCCGCTTCCTTCACTCCGGCGTTTGCTTCCTCCACCTCAAGGCGGTCAGCCGCTTCCACCAGCTTGTTGTAGCGCAGTTCCTCTTCCTTTACCACCATCGCGGTCTGCTTTTCGGAAAGAACGGCCTGTTCCAGCTCTTCCTTGGAGATAGCTCCATTTTGGAAAAGGAGCTTGGAACGACTCAGCTCTTCCTGAGCTTTTGACCAATTTTGGCGGGCTCGTTCGATTTGCAGCTTTTGCTGGGAGATGTCGGTGGCATGGGCTCCCTTTAACGTTTTTGCCCGTTGGAGCTCCGCACGCTCCACCTGACCCTGCGCAGCGGTAATTTCCTGCTGCCACACCGATGTATCCAGCGAAGCCAAGCGATCTCCTGCCTTTACGGCGCTTCCTTTTTGTACGTAGATTTTGGCAATTTTCCCCGAAACACCAAACGACAAGGACAGTTCCTTGCGAGGCACCACGGTCCCAATCAGCTCTTGCATCAACGCGTCCTTCTTCGCTTCAAGAACGAAGGCGCTAACAGCCTTTACTTTCATGACCACTTCTTTTTCCCGTTCACGCAGCTGCTCCACCTGGGTCTCCAACTTCTCGCAGCCTGTTGACAGCAGAGCAACTGCTGCCAAAACGGTTATGATTTT
>JBLNEJ010000157.1:0-9422 GCA_050262535.1 Clostridia bacterium | reverse complement strand
GCCCCGGTCGATTGGGCCGTCCATGTCTGCGTCTTGCCATCGCGCACAGCTACGGTTACCTCGGTGCTGTACTGGTCATCAGGCTTTTCTTTATGACCGATCAGCAAAATATCATCCGGCTGTCCGTCACCTGTCACGTCGTTTTGCAGAACGTTCAAGATCACCATGCTTTGGTTGAAAGGCAACTCTTTTACCGAAAACGGTTGTCCTGCTTCAAACTGCTGGACAGCTGCCTTGGTTGTCATTGCATTGACAGGCACCGCTGTCTGGGCACTGACGGACAGATTGCCGGCCACGAGTGCTGCAAGCCATGCTCCTGTGGCAAATGCCGCTGTATAGGAAAATTTCTTTTTCATCCTGTATCCCTCCGCATTAATTGCGCGATTCGTTGTTTTCTACATCCTCATCGTACTATGGTTCAAGTTGGAAAGTGTTACAAATTATTAACAGGACGGTTACAATACGGTTGCATTCCCTTACCTTACAGGCCAAGCCGTCGGCACTCGTCCACCCGGCGTTGCAACATGTTTGTTACTTCGATCGATATAATGATAGTAAATCGTTCTCAACATTGACGCGGGGGTGAGCTTCATGGCAAAAATCTATGCATCCTATTCCGAAATTGTCGCTGATATCCATGACGGCGCGACGCTGTTGGTTGGCGGCTTCGGCCTTGTCGGGATTCCCGAAAACCTGATCATTGCCCTACGTGACAAAGGCGTGGGCAACCTGACTGTCGTCTCCAACAACTGTGGCGTGGACGACTGGGGTCTCGGCCTGATGCTGCGCCAAAAACAAATCAAAAAAATGGTTTCCTCCTATGTGGGGGAAAACAAGGAATTTGAACGCCAGTTCCTCTCCGGCGAACTCGAAGTGGAGCTGACTCCCCAAGGAACGCTGGCAGAGCGCATCCGTGCAGGCGGAGCGGGCATCCCTGCTTTCTATACTCCAGCCGGGGTCGGCACGCCGATTGCGGAAGGGCGCGAGGTGCGGACGTTTAACGGCAAGGACTATTTGCTGGAAACGGCGATTACCGGCGATTTCGCCTTGATCAAAGCGTGGAAGGCCGATCGGATGGGCAATCTCGTATTCCGCAAGACAGCCCGCAACTTCAACCCGATGATGGCGGCAGCAGGCAAAATCACCATCGTCGAAGTCGAAGAGATTGTCGAACCAGGCGAACTGGATGCAGACGCGATTCATACGCCAAGCGTTTATGTGCAGCGCATCATCCAGGCACCTTCATTTGAAAAACGAATCGAACGTCGAACCGTTCGCAAATAGACGACGCTGAAAGGGGGAGAACATGCATGACACTGACACGCGAACAAATTGCGATGAGAGCTGCCCAAGAAGTTGAAGACGGATTTTACGTCAATCTGGGCATCGGCATGCCTACTCTGGTCGCAAACTACATTCCCGAAGGCAAAACGGTTGTACTGCAATCGGAAAACGGCCTGCTGGGCATTGGTCCCTACCCTTCTGATGAAGAAGTCGATCCTGACCTGATCAACGCAGGAAAAGAAACCGTCACCGCCATTCCAGGCGCTGCGTATTTTTCCAGTGCAGAATCGTTTGCGATGATTCGCGGTGGCCATATCGATCTGGCGATTCTCGGCGCGATGGAGGTTTCCGCGAGCGGCGATCTGGCCAACTGGATGATCCCTGGCAAAATGATCAAGGGCATGGGCGGTGCCATGGACCTTGTGCACGGCGCGAAAAAAATCGTCGTCATCATGGAGCATGTGAACAAGCATGGGGAAACAAAAGTGTTGAACCAATGCACATTGCCGTTGACGGGCAAAGGGGTAATCAACCGGATTATCACCGATCGCGCGGTACTTGACGTGACGCCGGAGGGTCTTGTGCTGGTGGAGGTTGCGGAGGGCTATACGCCAGAAGATATTCAAGCGTGCACGGAGCCTGCGCTGATCATTTCGGAGCAGGTTCGGACAATTCAGCTGTAATTAGGAAAAGACCAACGAAGGCAGTATACTATTCGTATACGCTATTTGTTGGTCTTTTTGCTTGTTTGATAAGACAATCCTGAGTGGCTTGTATGAAAAGGAGGCTTTTTTCGTTCATGCGTCCGATCGGCTGTTTGATTCTGCATGGCTTTGCAGGAGATATTCATGAGGTCATGCCGCTTGCCCGTCATCTAAGCGATCTTGGCTATGCCGTTGAATGCCCCACGCTTGACGGTCACGGCCGAAAGCGCGTCCACCTTGCCAAAAGCAGCCGCAAGCAATGGATCGAGTCGGCCATTGAGGGCTACAAGCGTCTTTCGATGCGGGCGGAAGAAATTGTCGTGATCGGTTTTTCCATGGGGGGACTGCTCGCTGTACAGGTTGCCGCCCAGCACCGGGTCAAGCTGCTTGTCACGATTAACACACCGTACCACTACTGGGATGTGCCTCAGGCGCTGCGAAAACTGAGGGGGAATTTTCGTCTCCATGCGGCTCGGTATGTTGGTGCTATGGTCCGCATACCGCTTCGCAGCATGTTTCAGTTCCGCTTGTTGCTGCAGGAAACGAAGCGGCTGTTGCCGTCCGTTGATTGTCCGAGCATGATTTTGCAAGGAAATCAGGACGACACGGTGCGGGCGGTGAGCGCCGACCATCTGCAAGCATCGCTGGGCAGTGAGCAAACATCGGTCCATTATTTTCCGAAATCCGATCATCTGTTGCTCAAGGGGCCTGAAGCACAGGCGGCGATTGAGCTTATCGCCGATACACTCAAACAGCTTACCCCCGCGATGAAAACGTAAAAGGGACGGTTGCATCAGGCAACGTCCCTTTTGTTTGAACCGAGCCGCGCGACCCGCAAGCGCTGCCTTACGGGAACACCACGGTTTTGTTTTGATAAACCAGCACCCGGTCCTCCAGATGCCAGCGTACGGCCCGCGCCAATACGGTACGCTCCACCTCACGTCCAATCTGCTTCAGATCGCTTACGTCAAATTGATGATTGACGCGGTGCACATCCTGCTCAATAATCGGACCCGCATCCAGCTCCTCCGTCACATAGTGGGCGGTTGCCCCAATCAGCTTGACGCCCCGCTCATAAGCGCGCTCATACGGCTTGGCACCGACGAACGCAGGCAGGAAGGAGTGATGGATGTTGATAATCTTGTTTTGGTAATCACGCAAGAAATACGGCGAGAGGATTTGCATATAACGCGCCAGCACGATCAAATCGGCCTGTCCTTCAATCAGCTCGACCTGTGCCCGCTCCGCTTCCGCCTTTGTCTCCTTCGTCACCGGAATATGATAGAACGGAATGCCAAACGACTCTACCGTTTCCTTCAAATCGATATGATTACTGATTACCATTGGAATGTCGGCATGCAGGACGCCAGAATTCCATTGCCACAGCAGTTCAAGCAGCGCATGGTCCTCCTTGGAGACGAAAATCGCCATCCGTTTGCGCCGCTTCGCTTCCACGATCGACCAGTTCATCTGAAACGGCTCCGCAATTTGCTTGAAATTGTGCTGCAGCTCTGCGTAGCGATTCTCCAGATCAACCACATCGAACTCAACCCGCATGAAGAACCGGCCAGTCTCAGGGTCAGTTGTATATTGGTCCGATTGCGCAATGTTGGCGCCATGGTCATACAGAAACTTTGACACGGCTGCGACGATCCCCACCGTATCGGGGCATTCGATCAGCATTCTTGCGCGGTCTTTGTTTTTTTCACGGTAATTGTGCCATTCCCGGTCAGACAGTCGGTACATCTTCCATTTCCTCCATCAAACAGTTTTCTCCCCAGTATATCACGCCGATACGCTTGCTGCTTGGCAAAAAAAATTCTTGTGAAACGCCTCATGAAAGCTGATTGACGGCGCTTGCGAATGCTAGTGCCCTTCACCTTTTACCTGAACAGCCACATTACCCCCAAACAAATAGAGCCAGCTTTCATTGACAGATCTGCGCCAAATGCGGGATACCGCCTGTTCATAACGGCGAATTTGCTCGCGGTAGCGGTTGGTAATGTCGGCCGCTGCCTGCTCGCTGGAATCGCCCCAGAACGCATCTGTTTTGAAATCGAGCATGATCAGCTTGCCATCGGACTCTTCAAACATGCAGTCGATAACCCCCTGCACGATAACCTGCTTGCCCAGCTCGGATGTCAGCTCTGGCGAAACTTCATGTCCGTGAAGCGCCATCGTGAACGGCACCTCCCGATACACCTGTTTGGCGTGACGCAAACGAGTGCCAAGCTCGGATTGGAAAAAGCCAACAATGCGCTGCATGTCCACCTGCTTGGCTGCCTCCACGGTCAAAAACTGCCGATCGACCATTGCCGAAACCTGCCGAGCAAGATCTTCGGCATCAAGCGTCCGTGTCAAATCGAGCTGCTGCATCACCGTATGCAAAATCGTCCCCCGCTCGGCGGCTGTAAACCGGTGAGTAGACTCAGCCGCGAGGAATCGGGGAGCCTGTGTAATTTTGGGCAGTTGAATCGACCGGCTCTCCTTGGAGGCTGCCCGCTTGAGCTCGCTGACGCTCCATTTGCTCCGTGTGGTGGAAGCAATCGCATACGGGTCCTTCCACGACAACTGTCGATCAATGTACTCTCGCCAGTATTCATCCACAGGCTGATCATCAAGCGGCTGTCTTGCAACCATGCGCTCCCATAGAGCAAGCTGCGGGGATTCCGCTCCCTCCTGGCGCTCCAATACGCTTGCCTGCTGGAAAACAAACACCCAGCGGGAGTCGTCCGGAATCGTTCGTCTCACCTGTTCTCCTGCCCCGGAATAGCTGCGCAGCGGGGATGCCAGCGGGTGACGAATCAGCGAGCTGCCGATCCAATCCAAATACCCTTTCGCCTTCAGCAGCTCCCCATCTCCAAGCCGCTCGTGCTCACCCGAGGCATCGCACCATGCACCGATCCGATCTGCCAGCTTCTTGGATGATCCAACGAGAACGAGCTTTTCACGCGCACGCGTCAGCGCCACATACAGCACACGCATCTCTTCTGCCAGCATCTCCCGCTTCAGGCGGTGCTTGATGCCCAGCTGAGCCAGGCTGGGATATTTCAGGCGAAGCTCCATGTCCGTAACCTGCGGACCAAAGCCAAGCTCCTTATGCAGCAAAAACGGCTTCAGCATATCCATCTGGTTGAATTGCTTTCCGAGTCCCGCTACGAACACAACCGGAAATTCCAATCCCTTGCTCTTGTGAATCGTCATGATGCGGACGACATCCTCCGCCTCTCCGATCGTTCGCGCCTCCCCCAGATCGCTGCCTGACTGGCGCAGACGCTCCACAAACCGCAAAAAGCGGAACAAGCCTCGATAGGAGGTCGCTTCGTACTGGCGCGCCCGGTCATACAGCAAGCGGAGATTGGCCTGCCGCTGCTGGCCGTTTTCCAGTGTCGCCACGTAATCCTGATAGCCTGTTTCCCGATAGATTTGAGTCAGCAGCTCAGCCAGCGAGCCCCGTCTCGCTGCCGTCCTCCACTCTTCCAGCTGGTGAAAAAACGCAGCCAGCCGCGCCTTCCATGCGGCTCGCGAATCATCCTGCACAACCTGAAGAACCGCAAGATGAAAGGGACCACCGGACTGCTTGATGCGGATTTCCGCCAGCTCCTCCTCCTTCAAGCCGACAAGCGGCGAGCGGAGCACGGCTGCAAGCGGAATATCCTGCAGCGGATTGTCAATCAGCTTGAGCAAGGAAAGCATCAGATCCACTTCTGTCGCTTCGAAATACCCGTCGCTTTGCTCCACATAAATCGGAATGCCAGCTGCACGCAGCTCTTCACGCATCGGTTGAGCCCAGCTTGAGGTTGCCCGCAGCAAAATGACAATGTCGCGGTAGGCCAGCGGACGTAGCCCTTTTGTCTCCTTGTCAAAGACAAGCAGAGGCTTCTCCCCTTCTCCAGGCTCCATCCATTGACGTATGCGCTTGGCAATCAGCCGAGCCTCCAGCTGTGCCACGCTCGCTTCCTCGACCGGGTTTTCCTCGGCTGCTCCCGGCATGGCTCCATTCTCATCGGAGAGACTGGTTGTCTCAGCAGTGGCTGACTCACTCGCCTCATCTCGCTCTTCCTCCGCCTCCGGTGCCGTCCGGTCAATCAGATGGACCTCTACAGCCAGGCGCTCGGGCTCAATCTCGGCGTAATCCCTTGCCGCATAGACAAGCTCGGCCGACCGATCGTAATCGAGCTCTCCTACGCCCGGCGACATGACTTGCCGGAAAATGTAGTTGACCGCGTCGACCACTTCTTTTCGGCTGCGGAAATTGGCCGCGAGATCGATACGGATGCCCTCGCCTTGCCCGTCACCTTCCGTGTACTTCGGATAGCTGTCATATTTATGCATGAACAATCCGGGCTCAGCCAAGCGGAATCGGTAGATGCTCTGCTTGACATCACCGACCATAAACCGGTTTGATACGCCATCCTCGGCAGCATCACGCGATACAAGCCGCAAAATCGTCTCCTGCACCAGGTTGATATCCTGATATTCGTCAACGAGCACCTCGGCAAACTGCTCGCGCAACCCTTTGGCAACAGCCGACGGCGTAATGCTTCCGTCCTCTTCGACCTTGCTGAGAATCGCAAGTGCCAAGTGCTCCAGGTCATTAAAATCGACGATCGTTCGCAATCGCTTCGCAGACTGATACGCATCGGCAAATTCCCCGACTATGCGCACCAGCGTCTCCATATACGGAGCGGTTTCGGCCAACGCTGTTCGATAAGCATCCGGGCTTGTCGCAAAGTATTCCTCCAGCAAGCCCTTGACGCCATCCTTCACTTTTCCGCGCAGCTTTTGCACCAGCTTCTTGAGATCCGGGTCGGCTTCCTTGACGTTTGGAAGCTTTTGAAACGCGATGGAACGAACTGCCGTCTCCAACGCTTCCCATCCGTCACGAGCCGCGTCCGCCGCTGCCCGAAGCGCATCCCGCTCCTGCTCCAAGAGCCCTTGATAAGCATTCGGCCCCTCGGGTGATGCAGCCCATTCCAGCGCCTTTTGTGCCGTTTCCGCCAGTGAGATCAGCTCGGAAGCGATGTACTGCACAATGCTTTTCGTCCAAACCATTTCATCGATCGATTGTGTGCTGGCACGGGCAAACATTGCTGCCGCCTCATCCAACCATTGCTGCGGGCGAGGGTGGCTTTGTGAGAAGTGATACAGGCTAAAAATCAGTGACACCAGCTTCGCGTCATCCTGACCGTCAACGATCGTGTCAGCCAATCGGCAAAACGCCTCGTCATGCTCGTACCATTCCTCAAGCTTCTCTTCAAGAACATCCTGACGCAGAAGCTCCGTCTCCATCTCGTCACCGATCCGAAAATCAGGATCAAGATCAACCGCATAATAATGCTGGCGCAGCAATCCGAGACAAAACTTGTGGATCGTGGTGATCGACGCCCGCTGCAAATAGGCAAGCTGCCTGCGCAAATAGGCGGACTGGGGGTTTGCTGCCAACGCGGTTCGCAGCGCGTCCCCGATCCGGTGACGCATCTCAGCAGCCGCCGCATTCGTAAAGGTCACGACGAGCAGCTGGTCGACACCGATCGGTTCCGGCGAATCGGTCATTTTGCGGATAATGCGTTCGACCAGCACCGAGGTTTTCCCCGATCCGGCTGCTGCAGCCACCAGCAAATTGTTTCCCGACAGCTTGATCGCCTGCCACTGCTCGTCCGTCCAGCGCGACGGCTTGGCCTTTTTGTCTACCTCAATCATTCCCGTCACCTTCCCTCCCCGCCAATTGCTCCAGTTTGGCAAAAATCTCGGGGTTCTTCCAGCTGTTCATCGTCCTGTGCTGATTGCCTGTCATCCGATCGTCAAACTGGCATACGGCCTTGTAGGAACAAATCTCGCAAGCGCTCATTTGTCCCATCGTATACGGGGCAATCGCAATTTCCCCTTCCACCATGCGGGAGCTGAGCTGTTTGACCTGCTGGCGCACGTAATCTTGCAGATTGGCGAACTGTTCAACCGTCGCGACAGACGATGACCGTGCGGAAAACGATCCATCCTTGTTGATCGCCACCTGAAACAGATCGGACTTGCCGGTCTCCACCTGCTCGTCCATCAACCGGGCCAAATCGGGATCAGCCAGCATCAGCCCTTTCATCTTCAGCCGGGATGCACGCTTTTTCGCAACCTCCGACTCGGACAGCGCCCACTTCTCCGTCACAAACGGATCGGCTACCTGGTAGTAGAAAACGCCCCCCACCTCTGCGGGCCTGCCCAGCCATGCCGGTGCATTGGAAATGACCACGTCCAGATAGACGAGCAGTTGCAGGTTTAACCCGTTCCAGACATCAGCCAGCTGGAGCTGCTTGGCGCTCGACTTGTAGTCGATGACCCGCAGGAACGTTCGCTCACCTGAAATCGATTGGTCCACCCGGTCGATTCTTCCGATCAGCTGAACCGTTACTCCTGACCCCAAATCAAGAGTCAGCCCAGGCAGCTCCCCACCCGGTCCAAAGGCAATCTCCAGGCCGATTGGCGCAAAGCGGCTTCTGCGTGCATGCTCGCCCAGTACATAGATCGCCCTGCCGACCGCCCGCTTTAATTTACCTGTTAGATAGCGATAGCGGGCCGTCCGGTTCAAAATGCTGCTGCGCGTCTCGGGAATCAGCTCGTCAACCACGACACCGGCCAGAAACAGGCTTTCGTTTTCCGTCATCTGCGCCCAATCCATCTGAGACTGATTCAGCTTGTCAACTGCCCGCTTCAAAGACGCATGGAACAGCTCGCCAACATCAAACCGCTCCAGGCGATACATCAATCGTTCATTGAGCTTCAAACCATGTGAAGCAAAGTGGCTGAACGGACAAGCCTGGAACCGCTCCAGCCGTGAGACGCTCATCCTCAGCTGCTCGCCATACAGCGCCTTGCTGCGTCTTTTCGTCAGTGCCTTCGCCTCGTTTGTATACGTAAATCCGGATAAAAGCCGCATTTCCCGTTCTTCTTCTTGTGAATGACGCAGCAGCCAGTCGTACGCTTCACGCCAAAACGGCGAGAGCGGCGTACCTTTTTTCAATTGGCGAATCAACGTAAGCAAATGGCTGAAAACCTGCCGCGGCCGCCCCAATAAAAAAGCATCCGTCTCCGCCACATTGGCAGGTTCATTGTGGAAAAAGCGCATCTTCTCGTCGGGCAGCAGCTCCTTCAACCGATCGAAAACCGATGACGGCAGCAACGCCTTGCCTTCCTCGTCCGCGAGCGCGCAGCTCAACCACAGCCGCTCTGACGGACGAGTGATCGCCTGATAAAACAAATACTGCTCGGCAAGCAGCCGCTGCTTGGCACTCGGTGCAAGCTCGATTCCGGCAGCAGCCAGCCGATCGCGCTCCGCTTCATCCAAAAGACCATCCTCGGCCGGGCGCATCGGGATCATTCCATCATTGACACCAAGAATAAAAAGCGCCTTCCCTTCAGGCTGACGAGAGCGCTCCATGGAAC
>JBLNEJ010000156.1:0-16479 GCA_050262535.1 Clostridia bacterium | reverse complement strand
TCCGTCCAGATCAACGTAGGAGGAATGCTCCTGGTTGAGTACGAGCGCCAACCCGTTTTCGAACGACTCAATCACCCCATCGGTTGTCAACAATAGCTTCCCTGTTTTGTCGAAAAGCTGGCTTGTTAATAAAGCCGTATTTGGACTGGATATAGGCGGGATACAGCCCATCGGCTTCTGGTGTTTGTGCGGTTGACGGAGTGCTTCCATCAAATGCGAGAAGAAGGCTGCTGGTAAGCGTAAGCAACAATGCGGTAAGACGCTTTATCATGGTTCACTCCTGCCTTCTATCAATTGGGAATGATTGCTTCCCATATTTTGACGGAAAATATTGCATAATGATACAAAGAAACTTGCATTTTTAGAAAGTTTTTATCCTGAATCGCACTGTGCAGCAAAAATCTCCCTCATCTCACGCGCAACATGTGGCAGTGTTTACTTTTGCTTACGAAATGTTGATACAAAATTACAAGTGTCTCGAAATGTACACAACATTTTTGGCTGCTATCCAAATAACCTCAATGAAATCATGCCTTTTCCATCCGGCATGATTTTTGCTTTTTGTGAGGAGTGAGAGCGGAAACGTGTCGTTCTTAACAAAACGTAACGATTCACGGGGGGCATAAAACATGTTCAAAAAAATTCTCATCGCCAATCGTGGTGAGATCGCTGTTCGCATCATCCGCACATGCAAGCAGCTCCAGATTCGTACAGTGGCCATTTACTCCGAAGCTGATGCAGAGGCACCGCATGTGAAGCTGGCAGATGAAGCCTATATGGTGGGCAAACCTCGTGTGGCAGAAAGCTATCTGAACATAGAAAAGATTATCGGGATTGCCCAAGCGGCACATGTGGATGCGATCCATCCGGGATATGGACTTCTTTCCGAGAATGCCAGCTTTGCACGTGCTTGCGAACAAGCCGGTATTGTCTTCATTGGCCCGGCACCCGAGACGATAGCCGGGATGGGGAACAAAATCGAGGCACGCAAGGCGATGGAAGCGGCGGGTGTACCCGTAGTTCCAGGGATATCGCATCCGCTCGCCGATGTTGAAGAGGCTGCGGAGATTGCCGGTAAAATTGGCTATCCCGTCATGCTGAAGGCTTCTGCCGGCGGCGGCGGGATCGGGATGCAGATTGCACGTCAGGAGGAAGAGCTGCGCAAAGCGTTTGCCGGCAACCAGAAGCGGGCGACCGACTTCTTTGGAGACGGTGCCATGTATGTGGAAAAGTATGTCGACAATCCGCGCCATATCGAAATCCAGATTCTTGCCGATAACGCCGGGAATATCGTGTATTTGTGGGAACGTGAATGCTCGATTCAACGCCGTCATCAAAAGATTGTGGAAGAAGCACCGTCGCCTTTTCTCAATGAGGAAGTCCGCCGGAAAATGGGGGAAACAGCTGTTCAGGCAGCTCGCTCCATCGGGTACCGCAACGCAGGCACGATCGAATTTTTGGTGGATGAGGAGATGAACTTTTATTTTTTGGAGATGAATACGCGGCTGCAGGTCGAGCATCCCGTCACGGAGGAAATCACCGGACTCGATCTGGTCGCCGAACAAATCCGCATCGCGGCAGGGGAACCACTCGGGTACGAGCAAGAAGAGGTAAAGCGGATGGGGCATGCGATTGAAGTAAGGATTTATGCAGAAGACCCCAAAACCTTTTTCCCGTCCCCAGGTACGATCACGAGGATGGATCTTCCCCAAGGAGAAGGGATTCGTCATGAGCTTGGGATTACAGCCGATTCGGTTGTGACCCCTTACTATGATCCGATGATCGCGAAGCTGATTGCTACGGGCAAGGATCGAGAAGAAGCGATCGCGCGGATGCAGGCTGCCTTGGATCAGTATCAAATCAGCGGCATCAAAACGAATATCCCCCTGCTGCGCAATGTCGTGGCGCATGACGCATTTCGAAGCGGGAACACAACAACGAATTACATTGTTCTGTATATGAGCTGATGCAACCCATTTGGAGGAGGAACGAAACATGAATAAAATCTATGCAACGATGGCAGGAAATGTATGGAAGGTTTTGGTGAAAGAAGGAGACGCGGTAGAAGTCGGTCAGGATGTCGTCATTTTAGAATCGATGAAGATGGAAATCCCGATTGCGGCTGAAGTGTCGGGGCAGGTAGTAAGAGTGCTGGCACGCGAAGGCGAATTCGTCAACGAAGGCGATTTGCTCGCTGAAGTGGAGTAACCATTTTTCTGGAAAAAAAGGAGGCGAAGCCGATGAAGTGGCCAACGGAGGTTACGGTTAAAGAAGTCGGGCCGCGTGACGGATTGCAGAACGAAGCAACCTTTCTTGCGACGGAAGACAAAATCGCCTGGATCAATCAAATCTCGCAGACGGGGATCCGCCATGTAGAGATCACCTCGTTTGTGAATCCGAAGTGGATTCCCGCCCTGGCGGATGCAAGCGATGTTGCCCAAGGGATTCAACGGGTGCCGGGTGTGGTCTATTCTGCGCTCGTTCCCAATCGGCAAGGGCTTGAGCGAGCGCTTGCGGTGCATGTTGATGAAGTCGCGGTGTTTTTGTCTGCGAGCGAAACGCACAACCGCAAAAATAGCAACAAGACAATCGAAGAGACCTTTCCTGTCCTACGTGATGTCGCACAGACAGCCTTGGCGGCAAACAAACAGGTTCGTGGCTATGTTTCCACCGTCTTTGGCTGTCCCTACGAGGGCAAGATCGCGGCTGATTCCGTCATTCGTGTAGCAGATGAGCTGTTTGACATGGGAATCGGGGAGCTTTCGCTTGGCGACACGATCGGTGTTGCCAATCCGGCACAGGTTCAGCGGATGCTGGAGTTGTTGCTCAAGCGATACCCTGCCGACAAGCTGGCGATGCATTTTCATGATACACGCGGGACCGCGATGGCAAACATTTTGGCTTCGCTGGACATGGGAATCCGTACGTTTGACGCTTCACTCGGAGGAATGGGAGGCTGCCCGTACGCGGTCGGAGCGAGTGGAAATGTGGCAACCGAGGATGTTCACTACATGTTGGAAGGCATGGGGATCAGGACGGGAATCGATGCAGAGAGGCTGCTCGAAGCGGCACGTTACATCCAGCGGAAAATGAACCGTTCCCTTGCAAGCCATGCGCTGCAAGCTTGCAGCCAAACCGATTAAGAAGGACGGCCAGGAAAGAAGGAGGCGTTAGGGATGACAGATCATATGCGAACCGATATACAAGAACGAATCGCCACGATCAAACAGGGTGGTGACGCAAAATATCATCAAAAAAATCTGGAGCAGGGAAAGCTGTTTGTTCGGGATCGCTTGACCCGACTGTTTGATCCCGGCTTTGAGCTTGAAGATGCGTTGTTCGCCAATTGCATGGAGAAGGATCTGCCTGCGGATGGCGTCGTGACGGCGATCGGCAAGATTCATGGCCAAACGGTCTGCGTGATTGCCAACGACTCGACGGTAAAAGCCGGTTCGTGGGGTTCCCGCACCGTGGAAAAAATGATCCGGATGCAGGAAACGGCAGAAAAGCTGCGGGTGCCGTTGCTGTATTTGGTCGATTCCGCTGGAGCGCGCATCACCGACCAGATCGAGATGTTTCCCGGTCGGCGCGGAGCAGGACGGATTTTCTACAACCAGGTGAAGCTGTCGGGGAAAATCCCGCAGGTATGCGTACTGTTTGGGCCATCAGCCGCAGGGGGTGCTTACATTCCCGCGTTTTGCGACATCGTCATCATGGTCGACCAGAACGCGTCCATGTATCTCGGCTCGCCACGAATGGCAGAAATGGTGATCGGCGAAAAGGTGTCCCTTGAAGAGATGGGTGGGGCACGGATGCATTGCAGTGTTTCCGGCTGTGGCGATGTGCTGGCAGCGAATGAAGAGGAAGCGATCGCGATGGCACGCAACTATCTCAGCTACTTCCCGTCTCATTTCAACACAACGCCGCCCCTTTCCGAAAAGAAGGAACCGAAACTGTTCGAAAAGTCGCTTGCGGACATCATTCCGCAGAACCAAAACGCCCCGTTCAACATGCACGACATGATTGAACGAATCATCGACGAAGGCTCTTTTTTTGAAATCAAAAAGCTGTTTGCCGGAGAGCTGATCACCGGCTTGGCCAGAATGGACGGCAGGACGATCGGCATCATTGCCAACCAACCGCGCGTGAAAGGTGGCGTGCTGTTTCACGATTCAGCCGACAAGGCGGCTCGCTTCATCACGCTGTGCGATGCGTTTCATCTGCCGCTGCTCTTTTTGGCTGACGTGCCCGGCTTCATGATCGGCACCAAGGTCGAACGTGCCGGAATCATCCGTCACGGCGCCAAAATGATCTCCGCCATGGCCGAAGCGACCGTGCCCAAAATCTCCGTCATCGTTCGCAAAGCGTACGGGGCCGGGTTGTATGCAATGGCTGGCCCGGCGTTTGAACCGGATTGCTGTCTTGCACTGCCGACTGCACAGATTGCTGTGATGGGACCGGAAGCCGCGGTCAACGCGGTGTACGCCAACAAGATTGCCTCCTTGCCTGAAGAGGAGCGCAAGGCATTTATCGAAGAGAAGCGCGAGGAGTACAAACAGGATATCGATCTATACCGGCTGGCATCAGAACTCGTCATAGACGGGATTGTGCAAGCGAACGGCTTGCGCGAGGAGCTGTGCAAGCGGTTTGACGTATACGCTTCGAAATACATGGTATTTACCGAACGCAAGCACCCGGTCTATCCGGTGTAGCCCGATTACATGAAACGAAAGGGTGGATGAGTCGATGCAATTTGATCTGACCCAGGAACAAGTGGCAATCCGCAACATGATGCGGGATTTCGCCGACGGAGAGGTTGCCCCCGGAGCCGATGAGCGGGACCGGACTGGACATTTTCCAACGGAAATTTTTGAAAAAATGGCACAGCTGGGGATGATGGGCTTGCCGTTTCCAGAGGAATATGGCGGGGGAGGAGCGGATACGATCAGCTTCGCCATTGCTGTCGAAGAGCTGAGCCGTGTCTGTGCCTCTACGGGAATCACCTATTCCGCACACGTTTCCTTGGGAGGGGCACCACTGCATCTGTTTGGTACGGAAAAGCAAAAACAGACGTACTTGACCCCGCTTTGCGAGGGAAAATACCTCGGCGCATTTGGCCTCACCGAGCCAAACGCTGGCTCCGATGCTGGTGGGACGCAAACGACTGCCGTACTCGATGGCGATGAGTGGGTGCTCAACGGCTCCAAATGCTTTATTACCAACGCAAGCTACGCCAAGGCACTAGCTGTCACGGCTGTCACAGACCGTTCCCGCGGAACGAACGGCATCAGCGCCTTTATCGTCCCGACAGACGCTCCGGGCTTTACGGTGCTCGCCAATTACGAGAAGCTCGGCCTGCATGCATCCAACACGACCGAGCTGATCCTGGACAATGTGCGCGTCCCGAAAGAGAATTTGCTTGGGGTGGAAGGAAACGGCTTCAAGCAGTTTTTGGCTACGCTGGACGGGGGACGAATTGGAATCGGCGCCATGGCAGTCGGGATTGCCCAAGGAGCTTTTGATAAGGCGCTTGCTTATGCCAAGCAGCGTAAACAGTTCGGCCAAAGCCTCTCGTCGTTCCAGGCCATTCAGTTCAAGCTGGCCGACATGGCAATGAACATTGAGCTGGCACGCACCATGGTGTTCAAGGCAGCTTGGCTGAAGGATCAGGGCAGAAAGTTTCAACGCGAAGCTGCCATGGCCAAATTGTTTGCATCGGAGATCTGTATGAAAGCGTGTGATCAGGCCATTCAGATTCACGGTGGCTACGGCTATATGAAAGAGTACCAGGTCGAGCGCTTTTTCCGGGATGCGAAATTGCTGGAGATCGGGGAAGGAACATCCGAGGTACAGCGTATGGTCATCGCTAGACAGCTAGGATGCTAACAAGACGGGAAAAACTTGCCGATGGGCAGGTTTTTTCGCTTCGAACGGATGAATAAAGCAGGTGGATGCTGATTGATGTGGAAATTATGGGGAGTTAGCGTCCAAATGATTCCAGGAAACAGTGAAAAGGAGAAATGAGACATGAACAACCGACCATCAAAGGACGAATATGCTGGTTATTTTGAAACGTATATTTCGTTGGTGCCGGACGGGCGAATTGAAGACATTTTGCGCAGCCAGCTTGAGGAAACACGTTCATTTCTTATTCAGCTGACCGACGAACAAGCGAACCATCGCTATGCAGAAGGCAAATGGAGCGTGAAGGAAGTAGTCGGACATATGACAGATACGGAGCGAGTCATGCAGTACCGTCTGCTGTGCATTGGCAGAGGGGAGCAAACGCCGCTGCCAGGCTTCGATGAGATGACCTACGTGCAGGGAGCGGATTTTCAATCATGTTCCATGGCAGACTTGCTTGAAGACTTGACAGCAGTCCGGCATTCCACGCTTATGCTGCTGAAAAGCTTGCCTGAATCGGCCTGGTCGAACAGCGGTACCGCCAATAACAGCCATCTAACGCCAAGAGCGCTGGCGTATATCATCGCGGGGCATGTCTTGCATCACGTACGGGTGATCAAGGAACGATATCTTTACTAGGATTCGACAGGAAAAAGGCTCTCGGTTATGTTGCGAGCCTTTTTTCTTTTTGTCAATTGACCCCCACGTTACGTTAGAGTGTATCGTAAGGAATGAAGGGAGGGTGAACCTGCTTGAAAGTAAAAGAGGTTGCCGATTTGGTCGGGATCAGTGTGCGCACACTGCATCATTATGATGAAATCGGGCTGTTAACCCCTGATGGGTCTACCGACGCCGGCTATCGGTTGTACTCCGACAACAATCTGGAAACGCTGCAGCAAATCCTTTTCTTTAAGGAGCTCGGCTTCCCTTTGAAAAGCATTAAGGAAATGATGAGCAGTCCAACCTTTGATCGGCTGGAAGCGTTGCAGCTGCACCACCGCATGCTGAAGGAAAAACGTGACCGGCTTGATCAAATGATCGAAACGGTTGAGAAAACGATTCAGCACGCCAAAGGAGAGATTCAGATGACCCATGAAGAAAAATTCGCAGGCTTTGATTTCCGCGACAATCCGTATGAACAGGAAGCGCGGGAACGGTGGGGAAACAAATCGGTCGATGAAGCAAATGCCACTTTGACAAAGATGACGCAACAGGAGCGTAAGGCTTTTGCCCAAACCTTCGATTCGATTTACCGTCAATTGGCAGCGGTGCGCCATCTTGCCGCGGATTCAGCGGAAGCCCAACGTGAGATCCAGCAATGGTACGACTTCTTGACAAGCAGCTTTCCCAATCAGTATTCACTGGAGGCATTCAAAGGATTGGGGCAGATGTATGTCGATGATGAACGGTTCACAAAAAACATCGATCAATACGGCCCGGGCCTGGCTGTCTTCATGCGCGACGCGATGGCGGTTTTTGCCGATCAGCACAAGCAATAATCGCTAAACCAAAAAATCCCGCTTTCCACACTCATCAGAGGTGTAAGCGGGATTTTCTTTTAGCTAAGCAGTTCCTAGTCATCCGCAAAAATCCGAAAGTCAGAAACCTGCGTGATTTTGTACTTGCGAAGCTTTTGATAAAGGGCAGCGCGACTGATTCCCAGCAGAGCTGCAGCCTTTGTCCGGTTCCCGTGTTCCTTTTGCAATGCGAGCAAAAGTGCCTTCCTTTCCGTCTCCTCGACGAGCTGACGTCGATTCAGGAGAGGTTCATCAGAAAGGAACGGTTTCGGATGCGAGCTAGTCTTCGTTACGCTCGTCTGGGGCAGGACAGGTTCATCGAGCAGGTCGGCAGGCAAATGCTTCGGCTCAATCCAGGACGAATCACAAAAATGGGCAGCGCGTTCCAGCACATTTTCCAGCTCACGCACATTCCCCGGCCACGGGTGCTTCAGGAAAATGTGCAGCACCTCGGGTGTCAGCCCTTTGATCGATTTCTTGATCCGCTCGTTGATTTTGATCAGCAAATCGTTGCAAATCACCGGTATATCCTCGGTTCGAGCAGAAAGCGGGGGCAGGTGCAGATGGATCACATGAATGCGGTAGTACAAATCCTCCCGAAATTTCTTTTGTTCAACGAGCTGCTTCAAATCGCGATTCGTGGCAGTGATAATCCTTACATCGACGCGTCTTGTCGTCGTGTCGCCAACACGATCGAACTCGCCGTCCTGGAGCACGCGCAACAGCTTGGCCTGCAGCGCCAACGGCATGTCGCCGATTTCATCCAAAAACAACGTCCCGCGGTCCGCCAGCTCGAATTTTCCGGGCTTTCCGCCTTTTTTTGCTCCGGTAAATGCGCCATCCGCATAGCCGAAAAACTCCGATTCCAACAGCTCGGCGGGAATGGCGGCGCAGTTCACTTTGACAAAAGCGCCTTCTCTGCCGGACGCGAAGTGAATCCCTTCGGCGAGAATGCCTTTTCCCGTACCGCTCTCACCCGTGATGAGGACGGATAGCGAGGATTGGGCGGCGATATACGCCTCTTCCTTCAGCTTGAACATTTCTTTGCTTGCGCCGACCAGTCGGGCGAACGCGTCATTTTTTGTAGTCAAGCGGAGCAGTTCACCACGCACGAACGTAATTTCATGCTCCAGTTTTTCCATATGGTGAAACAGGTCTTTCCACAAGTTGAGCTGGCGGAAAATGATTTTGATCATGGCGCCGACCTTCTGGTTATCGCGATAAATCGGCATCTGGGTTACGATACAGCGGGTACCGTTGACTTGAATCAGCTCCCCTTCGACCCTTGTGTCGGCTTGCAGGCTTTTTTCAATCGGAATTTCCGGGGCGATCTGACGGATTGGTTTGCCGATGACATCGGCGATTTGATCGTAGTGATACAATTCAATGAGGCCCTGGTTTGCTTTCGTAATCGTGCCGTGCTGATCAGTGATGAGGATTCCGTCATAGGCAAGCTCCAGCGCACTGTCCAGGATTCGTTCAAGCTGCTTCGTTGAATCGAGTTCCCTGGAGATACGCTCATAGGCGGTCACATCGCGTAGAACGACCATTGCCCCAATACGCTGGTTCCATTCAGTAATCGGGATGAACGATGCGATGACGGTCAGATGATCCAACGGGATTTGCTTGGCCTCCTGCATCGCACCGGTGGCGAGCACCAGCAGCAAATCAGGGGAAAGGGCAGGGGAAACCTCTTCAATGATATGACCAAGCATGTCTTCCTCACCGAATTGAAGCAAGTCTGCTGCTGCGCGGTTGTATGCGGTAATACGCCGGTCATGATCGATCGAGAGTACAGCCTCTTGCAAGTTTTCAAAAATAAATTTCATTCTACCTTCAATATATTCGTTGTTTGTCAAAAACGACTTGATAAAATCTGATTTTGCCATCACGCCGAAAACCGATCCATCTTCCTCCAGAACAACGGCGTGGCTCACGTTCGTTTTGATCATAATTTGCTGCGCCACGGCAAGGCTGTCATTGACACGAATCGTGACAACCTGTTTTTTGATCGCAGATGCAATTGGTGTGTCAAGTGAAGCGCCTTGCAGGAGCAGGCGGTAGATCGCATATTTGGATATGATTCCGATCAGGCTGCCATCTTTCATGACACAGCCGATATCCTGCTGTTGCAGCAGAAAAGCCTGAAGTGTATCACCGATGGTGCTTGCGGGAGTCAGCTCAATATAATTGGTTGTTGAAAATGCTCGTACCTCCATCTCAAACCCTCTGAGCAAGCGAACAACCTCCTTCAACCGTCATTTTCTCGTATCTGAATCATAATTCAAAACGGTCAGAATTGTCTATCCAACGAGACAAGTGATACGATTTGTATACAAAAAATACCCGACCTTCGTATGGGAAGGAGCGGGTATTCGTCGTCAAACGGAAAAATTAGCGGTGCTCGTTCGCGTGCTCGACCCCTGCCAGGATCAAGTGACGGACATGATCGTCATCGAGGGAGTAGAACACATTTTTGCCTTCTTTCCGGTATTTCGCCAGTCCCATGTTGCGCAACAGCCGCAGATGGTGGGAAGCATTGGCAATCGTTGTGCCGATCACATTCGCGATATCGCAAACGCACAGCTCGTTTTCCAGTGCGAGGGCGTAGATGATTTTCGCACGGGTGTTGTCCGCGAGAGCTTTGAAGATGCGGGCTACCCCTTCGGATTCGCCAACTTTGGGTTTCAACCGGTTGACCTTGGTTTCATCAAAACATTGAATCTCGCACAGATCGTCTTTTTCTTTATCAGACATGCCTCTCACCTCTCAAAACAACCGTACATATCTTATTATTATAAGCCAAGCTGGCATCGCGTGAAAAGATTGTTGCCAAATTCTGACGGTTTGCGTATTATTATATTCAAATAATTGTTTGAATGTTTGTTGAAGGGGTTTTATACGATGTTGTACAACGTGGATGTCCTGATTATCGGTGCTGGCCAGGCGGGACTTGCGATGGGGTATTCTTTGAGGCAAGGAACCCGCTCCTTTCAAATTGTCGATGCACATCAGCGTATTGGGGAAGTCTGGCGAACCCGCTACGACTCATTGACACTTTTTACTCCGCGACGATACAGTTCCTTGCCAGGCATGCGGTTTCCGGGAGAACAGGATGGTTTGCCCAGGAAAGAGGAGGTTGCCGACTATTTGGAACAGTATGCCAGGCACTTCTCTCTTCCCGTCGAGCTTGGTGTGACTGTTATTCGTGTGGAAAAACGCGGCGAATTATTTGCAATCACGACGAACAAAGGCGAGATCATTGCCGAACGAGTCGTCGTGGCTACCGGTGCCTTCCAGAATCCGTTTATCCCGAATATACCCGGGCAGCTGAGCAAGCCGATTCCACAGATTCATTCATCCGTCTATCGAGCGGAAGCAGATTTGGCTGGAGGTTCTGTTTTTGTGGTAGGAGGAGGGAACACCGGGGTGCAGCTTGCCCTGGAGCTGTCTGAATCAAGGCACGTATATTTTGCACCGGGTGAAGCGCGGAAGCAGTTGCCGCTCACATTTTGGGGGAAAAGCATTTTTTGGTGGTTTGATAAGCTTGGACTGCTCAAGGCATCAGTTGACACACGACTGGGCAGATGGTTGCGGAAGCAAAAAGATCCGGTTTTTGGGCTGGGACCCGAGCTCCGGGAAAAAATAAAAAGAGGGGCTATTTCCCTAACTGCTCGGGCAGTCGGTTATAATGAAACAGGTATCGTTCTTGCAGATGGTACTTGTATCCAACCGGATCATGTTTTATGGTGTACAGGGTTCTATGCGGACTACTCGTGGATTAACATACCTAACATTGTCAATGAGATGGGAATGCCCATTCATCAGCGTGGCATCAGCCCGGTTGAGGGGCTGTATTTTCTTGGATTGCCCTGGCAGTACAGGCGTGGTTCGGCTCTGATCGGTGGAGTTGGCGACGATGCTGCCTATCTTGCAGAAGTTTTGGAAGGAAAACGAGGGGATAGACATGGATAGCACAAGCAACGCGAATCAATCAACCAACAAGCAAGTGTACCGGGTGCAAGGCTTCACCTGTGCGGGATGTGCAGGGAAGTTTGAGCGCAATGTCAAGGCGTTGTCAGGCGTTGCGGATGCGCAGGTCAACTTCGGTGCTTCGAAGCTGACGGTATACGGCGATACAAGCTTGGCAGAGCTGGAAAAGGCGGGTTCCTTTGAAGGACTGAAGCTGTTTCCCGAAAAGCAGCGGGAGATTGCGAAACAACCGTTTTGGAAAAAGCGGTCTACAATCACAACGATCGTCTCGGCACTTTTTCTGCTTGCTGGCTGGCTTACAGGTGAATTTTTGGGAGAAAAAAGCATTGCCGCGGTGGCCTTGTACGGCATCTCGATCGTGATCGGCGGGTATTCGCTGTTTCGCAAAGGCTTTCGCAACCTGCTTTCGCTTCAGTTTGATATGAATACCTTGATGACCGTGGCGATCCTGGGAGCAGCGGCGATCGGTGAATGGGGCGAGGGAGCGATGGTTGTCTTCCTGTTTGCGATCAGCGAAGCGCTGGAGGCCTATTCGATGGAAAAGGCGCGTCAATCGATTCGCTTGCTGATGAACGTTGCCCCCAAGGAAGCGATTGTTCGACGGGGCGAACAGGAGCTGCAAATAGAGGTGGATGACATCCAGATCGGTGATGTCATGATCGTCAAGCCTGGCCAAAAGATCGCAATGGACGGAAACGTCATCAAAGGGGTCTCCGCCGTCAATCAAGCCGCCATCACCGGGGAGTCGATCCCGGTAACAAAGGGCGTGAGTGATGAAGTATTCGCAGGTACGCTGAATGGCGAAGGGCTTCTTGAGGTGGAAGTGACGAAGCGGGTGGAGGATACGACTATCTCCAAGATCATACAGATGGTCGAGGAAGCGCAGGCCGAGAAGGCGCCCTCCCAGGCGTTCGTGGATCGTTTCGCGAAATATTACACACCGGCCATCATGATACTCGCGCTGGGCATTGCCGTGATTCCCCCGCTCTTTTTTCATGGAAGCTGGGCGGAATGGGTGTACAGCGGTTTGGCCGTTCTCGTTGTCGGCTGCCCCTGCGCTCTGGTCATTTCTACCCCGATTTCGATTGTGACCGCCATCGGGAACGCAGCGCGAAACGGCGTGCTGATCAAAGGCGGGATTCATTTGGAGGAGGCGGGCCGCCTTACCGCAATCGCGTTTGATAAAACCGGGACATTGACCAAGGGCGTGCCGGTTGTAACGGATGTGATCCGGCTGCAAGGACCAGCGGAAAGCGAGTTGCTCGGCATCGCGGCTGCAATTGAAAGCGGATCACAGCATCCGCTGGCGACAGCCATCACAAAAAAAGCAGAACAGCAAGCAATTGATCCCACTGGATTCCAGATGGACGAATTCCGGGCGATTACCGGAAAAGGGGCAAAAGCGGTTGTAAACGGGCATGACTATTTGATCGGCAATCTCCGTCTGTTTGAAGAGGTGCTTTCCAATGGCGTCGATCAGCAAACCGTCACACGTATCCATGCGCTCCAGTCTCAAGGCAAGACAGTCATGCTGCTCGGAACGAAGGAAGCGGTTTTGGCGCTCATCGCCGTCGCGGATGAAATTCGTGAGAGCAGCAAGGATGTGATCCGCAGCCTGCATGCCTTGGGGGTAACGAAAAGCGTCATGCTCACCGGCGACAATCGCGCGACAGGGGAAGCGATCGGTCGAGCCGTCGGGATCGACGAGGTTCAGGCAGAGCTGATGCCGGAGGATAAGCTCGCAGTGATCAAGCAGCTCAAAGCAAATGGCAAGGTCGCCATGGTGGGTGACGGCGTCAATGACGCGCCTGCACTTGCAACGGCTACGGTCGGGATCGCGATGGGCGGTGCGGGTACAGATACAGCATTGGAAACTGCGGACATCGCGCTGATGGGCGATGATTTGTCAAAGCTTCCGTTTACGATTGATCTAAGCCGCAGAACACTGCAAATCATCAAGCAAAATGTCACCTTCTCCTTGCTGATCAAGCTTTTTGCCCTGGTGCTGATCGCTCCCGGCTGGCTGACACTGTGGATTGCGATTTTTGCCGATATGGGAGCGACGCTGATCGTGACATTGAACAGCCTGCGCCTGCTTAGAACGAAAATCAAAACAGTCGCATAGGTAACGTTGAACTGCACCCATTGTTGGATACAACTGACAAGTGGAGGTGCAGTTTTTTTATACCAGATTGGTATGGATGAGCGATCATGAATGTTTCTTATGATTCCGGGTTGTATCCGATTCGTCCGAAGTTGCGCAAGGCCAAGTGATAGCCCAGATTGCGAACCACGTTCCACCAAAGGCCGGTTTTGGATTTCCACATGCGTTCAACGATCGAGGGGATCGAATAGAACTGTCGCGCAGCCCACTCCATTCCCATCAGCAGGTCTTCCGGTGACATGAGTGCCGGCTGATACACGACATCCTTTTTGCCATTGTATTTGGACCAGTCTTTTGTCAATATACGGCCTTCCGCCTCCAGTTTGTGAAAAAGAGGTGTGTTGGGAAACGGAATCAGCACGCTGATTGTTGCCGAATCAAGACCAATTTCCCGATAAAAATCAACCGTCGTGCGGAAGATCGACTTGTCATCGTGGTCGAAGCCAAACACTGTACCCGCTTGGACGGCAATCCCGTAGTAATGAAGCCTTCGGATAATTTCGGCATAATATGCTACCTGGTTATGCCGTTTATTTGCGTGGTTCAGACTATTCTGGGAGACCGTTTCCAATCCGAGAAAAAGCGCCTTGCAGCCGCTATTTGCTGCAAGTTCGAGAAATTCATCATCGAACGCGACATCAGCAGTGGCTTGGCTTGTCCACCAACGCTGAAAGGGAGCAATCGCCTGAAAAAGCTCCTTTGCATATGCGCGGTTTGCCCCGATATTATCGTCCCAGAAAACGAGAGCACGCCCCGGCATGTGCCGCAATTCATCGACAATTGCTTCAATCGGTCGATATCGCATCTTCCTTTGATACATTTGTGGAATGGTGCAATAATCGCAGGCAAAAGGACAGCCCCGAGAGGCGATCGTGACACCTTTTCCATATACGCGCCCCTTGATCAAATCCCAGCGAGGACGCGGCATATCCTGCAGGCCCGGTAACTCACAGGAGCGGTATGACGCTTTCAAAACACCTGCTTCAAAGTCGGCGAGCAGCTGCGGCCAAATGAGTTCGCCTTCCCCGATCACAACGGAATCTGCATGTTGACGTACTTCCTCAGGCATCAGTGTTGCGTGCGGTCCACCGATTACGACAGTGACCCCTTTACGCCGAAATTGTTCTGCCAGCTCATAGGCATGGGGAGCGGCAGGGGTATTGGCCGTAATGCCAACGACATCCACCTTCTTGTTGAAATTGACTTGCTGGACGATTTCGTCCGTATGAGACACCTCCCAATGCGGTGGCGTATACGCGGCCAGCAATGGCATCGTCAGCTGGGGAAAGCGAATCAGCCGCCTGTGCCTGACAAAACGGGAGGCTTCCGATTCAGCTGTGATCAACTCCACGGCATACTTCTTTTTCATTGCGCGACTCCTTTCAAACGATCGTATCTCCATCTTTTCTTCAAAAGTTTTTGCTACGCTTTATCTGAAAGAACGATTGGATGGAAAAAACGTTACAGGAGGTACCGGAATGAATAGAAAAAGGATCGCCGCAATCACAACCGGGCTTGTTGCCGTAGCCGCGATTGGCGGGTATTTCTTCTATACGAACACGAACAGTTCCGCATATGCTGAGGCTGTCGCGACGCCGACGATTTCACAAGAGCATGGAAAAACGGTGAAAACGTTTGAGCTTGTTGCCAAGGAAGTCGATTGGAATCTTGATCAAGAAAACAAGGTGAAAGCATGGACGTATAACGGCCTGGTGCCAGGCAGCCAGATACGGGTAAAGCAAGGGGACGTTGTTCGGGTGAAGCTGAAAAATCAACTGAACGATTTGGTGAGTATCCATTGGCATGGCTACCCCGTTCCCAACAGCATGGACGGAATCCCAGGTATGACGCAAAATGCGGTACGACCTAACGAAACGTTTACGTATGAATTCGATGCAACGGTTCCGGGGACGTACTGGTACCATTCCCATCAGGACAGTGCCAATCAGGTGGACAAAGGACTGTACGGGACACTGGTGGTGGAAGCGAAGGATGAACAGCCGACCGCTCGTGACTACACTTTGGTGCTGGATGAATGGATGCCTGCAGCCGGTGGGGCCATGAACCATGATGCGATGTCTATGGGGGGAATGGACCATAGCCAGATGAACATGGGGCAGCAGGAATCGGGCGCAGGAAGCAGTATGGGCGGAATGGACCATAGCAATATGCAGGGAATGGATCATAGCAGCATGTCGGGGATGGACCATGGAAGCATGCCGATGCCAAGCCAACCCGCAACCGCACCTGCCCAACCCGGAACAGGGCAGTCGGTTTTGCCACCCGGAGCCATGCATGACGAAATGATGAAAATGATGTATACCATTTTCACGGTTAACGGCAAGAGCGGCAGCGCGATCGCTCCGCTGGAAGTGGAAAGAGGCGACAAGGTTCGGCTGCGCTTCGTTAATGCCGGGTTCCAAAGTCACCAAATCAGCCTGCAATCGCAACAATATCAGATCGTCAGTGTCGACGGGCAAAAGATTGACCATCCACAAGTCATCACAAATCAGCCTCTCACGATTGCCCCCGGCGAGCGTTATGATGTCGAATTCACTGTCGATACAGACAGAAGCTGGCTGATTGAGAGTCAAGACCTGGTCGGTGCCGCCAAGCAAATGAGAGTACCCGTTAACATCAAAGGTGCCGAGCCAGCGGTTGAGGCCGATTCGCACCCGTCTGCAGAGAAAGCGGTCGATTTGTCGGCATATGGGGAAAAAATGAACGGGAAATTCAGCCTGGACATGAAATACGATGTGGAGTACAACATGGATCTGGGTGAAAAGCCCGGGAAAACACAGATGGATGCCGTCTTTACGATCAACGGAAAATCGTATGCGGATGTCCCGCCGTTGAAGGTGAAAAAGGGCGACAAAATCCTGGTCACGATGAAAAACATCG
>JBLNEJ010000155.1:0-17808 GCA_050262535.1 Clostridia bacterium | reverse complement strand
GTTGTACGCCTTGAAGGCTGCATCATCGGCGAATTTTCCATCGGATGGATAGAAGTAGTCGTCGAGATGAACTCCATCAACCGCGTAATTGTTCACAACCTCCATAATGGTTGCAATAATGTGCTGACGTGCTTGCGGAATGCCCGGATTGATATAAAGCTTGTTGGACGAATTGACGATCCAGTCGGGATGCAGCTTAGCCACGTGATTCGCTGCAAGCTTGTCGGTTGCGGCGTCCGTGTTGGCCCTGAAGGGATTGAACCAGGCTTGGAATTCCATGCCTCGCTTATGTGTTTCTTCAATCATGAAGGCAAGCGGGTCATAGCCGGGATTCTTGCCTTGCGTGCCGGTCAGAACCTTCGACCATGGGACGAGCTTGGAAGGATACAGCGCATCGGCGGAAGGGCGGACCTGCACGAATACGGTATTCATGTTCATGCTCTGCAAATCATCGAGAAGCGTGACGAACTCTTGTTGCTGTTTGGCTATATTGCCAGAGGACCCGGCTGAAGGCCAGTCCAAATTGTAGACGGTCGAGACCCAGACACCTTTCAGCGAGCTGCTATGTGGGCCTGGTTCAGGTGAAGGAGTAGGGACAGGTACCGTTACCGTCCCAGGTCCAATTATGTCTGGTGGGGGTGTAACCTCTTGGCCGCCGCCGGTTTGTAAAAGAATCGTTTTGGAGGGCTGATCCCAATTGACCTGTAAGCCAAGATTTTCGGCAACAAAACGGATCGGCACCATGACGCGTCCCTGTTTGTTTTGGACAGACGCATCGAGGGTGATGCTCGCGTCGTTCACAAGAGCCGTCCGTTTACCAACACCCATGCTGATGTGCGTTGAAGCTTGCTGGATCATGGCGGTTTGGGTCGATTGTGACCAGGAAACCTCTGCGCCTAGACCTTCACTGATGACCCGTAACGGCACCATGGTCACATTGACCTTTGGAATTATGTACGGCGAAACATCACTGTTTACTTTTTGCCCGTCCAAATAGATGCTGATCGTCGATGGCGTTTGTGCGTGGACCGTTATGTTCATCGTGGTCACGGACAACGCGAACAATAACAGCAGAGTAAACAATCTGCGAAACATCATTTCAGAAATCCTCCAAAATCATAGATTTGTCGTACCATTCTATTCATTGTAGACGATTTTCGCCGAAGTTTGTTTCGGAAAACGGGAAGAAAAACAAAAGACCCCTTTTCTCAAGGGGTTGATCTCGTTCATTATTTCACCAGTCTGGCCTTCTGCGAGCTGACGCCATCCCATAAATATATATCAGCGCCATCGTTATGAACAGATTCGCCGATTTTCCAATCGCCGCCCATCTCGCCTTTCAGCAATACGATCGGGTAGGCAATATCGTTGGTCATGGCCCATTTGCCTTTGATGATTTTGCCATTGACCAGGCTGTTCCAGACATAGGTTCCATCGGGAAGAATGGTGACACTGCCGTTCAAGGCGCCGGGACTTGTTGTCGTGATGTACGTGGTTTCGGTTTCCAAGGTAGCCGTGGAGCTGGGTACGTAAATTTTGTACGTATTCATCAAATGAGAGACATCGCCCGGGTTGATGGTGAACCTGA
The DNA here is from genome assembly GCA_050262535.1 of Clostridia bacterium. Lineage (GTDB taxonomy): Bacteria > Bacillota > Bacilli > Brevibacillales > Brevibacillaceae > Brevibacillus_D. The sequence continues at coordinate 16,220 of JBLNEJ010000155.1, read as the reverse complement.
TCGTTCCAGTCATGGAGCCGCTGTTCCACGTTCCGCTCAAATGGTTGGAATCCGTCATGCCGACCGTAATCGTGCTGGCGATTTGCCCGTTGCTCATCTGGTGGAAAACGAGTTTGTTCCCTTGAACGCTGCCGGATAACGTATCGGTTGAGCCGTACTGCAGCCACTTCAGCTCCCCGCCAAATGTACCGTTTGCCGGATTGTAACCGGTAAAGGTGATGGTAAACGCATCACCATAAAATTTCCCCGTTTGAAGCGAGTGCCCGTAATTGGTAGCGCTTGTCTGCAAAGCAGTCAACAACGTATTTTTGGACAAGACACCGTTGGCAAAAAAACCGGATGCTTTGCTGCCATTGGCGTACAGCAGCATGCCTGCTCCGTGGAACTTGCCATTTTTGAATTCGCCGCTATAGCTGCTGATGACGGAGCCTTTCGGGAAGGTCTGCATTCCTTTTCCGTGGGGAATTCCGTTGACCAGCTGACCGGTGTAGGTGCTGCCGTCCTTTAGCTTGACCGTTCCCTGTGTTACCTTGGATGCGGAGAAAACGGCGGAAACAGGGACGGTCATCGACAAGAGCAGAGCGACGGCAAACATCAATCGAGCGATGGCTTTCAAAAGACTCATCCTTTCGTGGAAAGCGTTCTGCCACCATCTTACCATGTGTCCATTATATTTTCCTTACTTTGGGAAAAGAAAAGAAACAAATCCTGACTAGGGGAAATATGCTCCGGAAGCGAATAAGAAACAGCATGGAAGAAATGGTCGAATAGACGGGACCTGCAGGCAAGAGCCTGAGGTCTTTCGTTTTGTGACAACCGGGAAAGACTGGAGGACTTGCTGTGCGATCGATCGCATCGTTTCTCAAACCATACCGAATCCAAATCGTCATCGCGTTGCTTCTCATGCTTGTCGAACTGCAGGTGGAGCTGTGGCATCCAATGCTCATGGCCAAAATCATCAACGAAGGCATCACCCAAAAGAATTTGTCGGTTGTCCTGCAATGGGGCGGTTTCATGGTGGCGCTCTCACTGGTTGGCTTCGCCGCCGGAATCACCAATTCGTTTTTTGCCGCTCACGTCAGTCAAAACTTCGGCTACGACATCCGCAAAAGCCTGTTCAGGAAGATACAGTTTTTGCCTTTTTCGGTGTTTAACCAATTCCCGACGGAAACATTGCTGACGCGCATGACCAGCGACGTCACACAAATGCAGTCTGTTGTCTTTATGGGGCTGCGCATCATGATGCGCGCGCCGCTGCTCCTGATCGGGGGACTGGTCATGGCGCTGATCGTTGATTTCCAGCTTGCGTTCATTTTGGCGGTGGTGACGCCGCTGCTGTTCATTTTCATCATCTGGATGATGCGCAAAGGATTTACGCTGTTTCGCTCCGTTCAGGACCGCCTTGACCGACTGAACGGCATCATGCGGGAAAACCTGATGGGGATGCGGTTGATCAAGGTATTTGTGCGGGATGAATACGAAATCAAGCGGTTTACAAAGTCGAACGAAGAACTGACGGACCGGACAACCGCTGCGCTGCGACTGGTCGAGCTGACCGTACCGGTGCTGCTGCTCCTGATGAACATCAGCATACTCGTCATCCTCTGGTTTGGCAGACTGGAGGTCGCCTCAGCGAGAGTGAACGTCGGTGACGTTGTTGCCATCGTCAATTACGCGACACGAATTACGACCGCCTTTTCCATCGTGTCTATGATCATCATGAGCCTTTCCCGGGCAAAAGCTTCCGCGACCCGGGTTTCAGAAGTGTTGAATCTGGAGCAGGACCAGTCCACCGATGACAATACCGCCTCACCCGGCCCCATTGCCGATGGAAAGATCGTGTTTGACCATGTGTCCTTTCAGTATCCGGGGACTCGTTCGGCGGTTCTGGATTCGGTTTCGTTTACAGTTGAAGCAGGGACGACCGTTGCCATAATGGGTGCAACCGGTTCGGGCAAAACCTCCTTGTTTCAGTTGATCCCGCGCCTGTACGAGGTGACCCGGGGGCGGATTCTGATCGACGGCATCGATAGTTCCACGATGCGGCTTGAGGATTTGCGCAATCAGATCGGCTATGTTCCGCAGGAGGCACATTTGTTCACGGGAAGCGTCCGGGAAAACCTTCTGTGGGGCAAGAAGGACGCTTCGATGGAAGACATCACGGAAGCGGCCAAAAACGCGCAAATCCATGAAACAATCATGAAATTCCCGGATCAGTATGAAATGAAGCTGGGGCAAAAGGGCGTCAATCTGTCAGGCGGACAAAAGCAGCGCCTCTCCATCGCGCGGGCGCTGATCCGCAAGCCGAAAATTCTGCTGCTGGATGACAGCACAAGCGCCCTTGACGTACAGACGGAAGCCAACCTTCTTGCAGCGTTGAAACAGTATCCGTGCACCACCTTTCTCATTACCCAAAAGATCAGTACGGCCATGAAAGCCGATCGCATCCTGATTTTGGAGGAAGGGAAGCTGGTGGCGGAGGGCGATCATGCCTCCTTGCTTCAGTGTTCTGCACTGTACCGGCAAATCGTTGCATCACAATCAGGAGGGGAGCGTGCACGCCATGTCTAGAATGCAGGCGAGATTTGCCCAATCGAATCCGAACGAAGCATCGAAGAAAACGCAACGTCCGAAATCGCCGTGGAAAACAATGGTGAAAATCTGGCGGTATTTGGCGAAGCATCGCCGATTGCTCGTGCTTGTTTTTCTGATGGTGCTGCTTTATTCCGTATTGGTGCTGCTTGGCCCCTACTTTGTCGGTGTAGCCATCGATCAATATTTGTCTGATGTCAGCAGCAAGGGACTGATCACCTTGCTCGTGCTGCTTGCGGCAATTTACGTCCTGCATTCCGTGTCGCTGTGGATGCAGAACTATTGGATGATCGGTGTCGCCCAGAAAACGGTCTGCGAAATGCGATCCGAGCTGTTTCGGCATGTGCTCAGGCTGCCTGTCTCCTATTTTGCCAAGCGCCAGCACGGCGAGGTGATGAGTCGGCTGACCAACGATATCGACAATGTGAGTTCAACGTTAAACAGCTCGTTTATTCAGATCGTCTCCAGCCTGTTCACGCTTGTGGGCATGGCTTCGATGATGATCTGGATGAGTCCGCTGCTGACCGTGGTGACTTTGCTGGTGATTCCTCTCATGTTTCTCGGGATGAAGTGGATTACGAATCGCACGGGCAAGTTTTTTAAAGAGCAGCAGAAAAACCTGGGCGATATCAACGGTTTTGTCGAGGAGACACTGTCCGGCCAAAAAATCGTCAAAAGCTTTTCACAGGAACAAAACGTGATTGAGCAATTTCAATGCAAAAACGAGCGGTTGAAAACGTCGGGATATTGGGCGCAAACGTATTCGGGCTTTATCCCGAAGCTGATGAATGTTCTCAACAACGCAAGCTTTGCGCTGATCGCCGGAGTGGGAGGGGTGATGGCGGTCAACGGGATGATTACAGTTGGGGTTATCGTGACCTTTTCCGAGTATGCCAGACAATTTATTCGGCCGCTTCACGATTTGTCCAATCAGTTTAATACGTTTTTGTCTGCTGTGGCCGGTGCGGAGAGAGTGTTCGAGGTGCTGGAGGAAGCGGTCGAGTCACAGGATGAGGTTGATGCAATCCACCTGGGCTCCATACGGGGAGAGATTCAGTTTTGCAACGTGTCCTTTTCCTATGATCCGAACGGACAGCAGACGCTCAAGAGCATCGAGTTCCATGTTTCACCCGGTCAGACCCTTGCCTTGGTCGGACCGACCGGAGCGGGAAAAACAACGATCGTACAGCTGCTTACGCGGTTTTATGATGCAGACAGCGGTCACATCTTTGTCGATGGGCATGACATCAAGACGATTGCACGCGCTAGTCTGCGTCGGCAGATGGGCTTTGTGCTGCAGGATGCGTTTCTGTTTCGGGGAACGGTGAAGGACAACATTCGTTACGGGAAGCTTGCGGCCAGCGACCAGGAAGTGGTGGAGGCGGCCAAGCTGGCCAATGCCCATTCGTTTATCATGGCGCTTCCCAACCAATATGACACGGTGCTCGATGGCAACGGAAGCGGCATCAGCCAGGGGCAAAAGCAGCTGCTATCCATTGCCCGCGCGATCCTTGCAGATCCTTCGATTCTGATCCTGGACGAGGCCACCAGCAGTATCGATACCATTACCGAAATCAAGATCCAGGAGGCGCTTTACCGGTTGATGCAAGGGAGAACCAGCTTTGTCATTGCCCATCGGCTCAATACGATCCGGCAGGCGGATGTCATTCTCGTTCTGGAAGATGGAAGCCTGATTGAGCAAGGATCTCATCACGAGCTGCTGAAGCAAAAGGGGTTGTATTACGGTTTGGTCAGCAGTCAATATACGGATGCAAGCGCCGCCGTGGGCAACAGCTAGCCGTTCACCTGTGATCGCATGAAATAGCCACCTGTTTGGAAGCAGCAGGTGGCTATTTCACGAATTTATCGTTGGAAGAACTCGACCCATTCCCCTTCCGGCCCGTAAAGAAAGAAATACCGATACCCATTGGGCAAAGTCGTAATTTCCTGATCAATGAGGGTGGCACCGAGCGATTGGATGCGCTTGAACTCTTCTTCGATATCATCGACCGTCACGGCAAAATGGTGGACCTTGCCTTCTGCCGGAAGTTGATCGTTATACCCCTGAATCAGCTCCAGCTCGGTTTCATCGGACTGATTGAACCCGAGGAAGGCAAGCTCAATTACCCCGTTTGTGTGTGTCATGCGACCTTTTAACTCCAATCCGACGATCTCCTCATAAAAGCGGATGGAAGCATCCATATCTTTCACCATGATGCCCACATGATCGATGCGTTTTCTTGCCATCTTCATTCCTCCCTGGAAAATTGCCTGTAAATAAAACTTGACTTCATTTTGTTGATGACTAAGATAGTTACATCAAAACTGCCGTTTGTAATTAAAGAAGGAAAGGGATTCCAAGCAAAAATGAATAAACCTTTAAACGGTTTCGACGCTGCTTCACGCACTCCTGCCAAATCATTCCGCATCTGGTTGATTGTTGTGCTCGGTTCACTATCCGCATTCGGACCGCTTTCGCTTGATATGTATTTGCCTGCATTGCCGGTGCTGGTGAATGATCTGAATACGACTACATCGATGGCACAGCTGAGCTTGACCGCGTGTCTGCTGGGTCTGGCTCTAGGACAATTGCTGGCAGGGCCTGTGAGCGATGTGCGCGGGCGTCGTTTTCCGCTTGTCATCGGTTTGACCGTGTATGCCGTAACTTCACTTTTATGTGCGATTGCTCCGACAATTGAGCTGTTCGTCTTGCTCCGTTTCATGCAGGGCTTGGCAGGCGCTGCGGGCATCGTCATCTCCCGTGCGATGGTCCGCGACATGTATTCCGGGCCAGAGCTGACCAAATTCTTCTCCCTTTTGATGCTGGTAAACGGTGCTGCTCCCATTTTGGCTCCGATTTTTGGGGGGCAGCTGTTGAAGCTGACCTCCTGGCAAGGCGTGTTTGTTGTGCTCTGCCTGATCGGCGTCGTGATGCTTCTGGCTGTTTGGTTCGGCTTGCCGGAAACATTGCCGCTTCAACGCCGTTCAAGAGGTGGCATCCCAAATACGCTGCGCACGTTTCGCGGCCTGCTTGGCGACCGAATTTTCATGGGCTACGCATTGTCGCAGGGACTCGTCACGGCCGCGATGTTTGCCTATATTTCCGGTTCTCCCTTTGTGCTACAAAACATTTTCGGGGTTTCACCGCAAGTATTTAGCCTCATTTTTGCAATCAACGGGCTCGGTATTATTATTGCTGGGCAAATCACGGGACGTTTGGCGGGCCGCGTCAATGAGACAAAGCTTTTGAAAATTGGGCTGGGATTGGCAAGCACAGGTGGAATCGCACTGCTTGCCGCTATTTTGTTAGGAGCGGGGTTGCCGGCCATTTTGCCTCCGCTATTCCTGATCGTATCTAGCGTCGGGATTGTCTCGACGACCAGCTTTTCACTCTCGATGCAGAACCAGGGGCAAGCCGCGGGAAGTGCTTCCGCGCTCATTGGGTTATTGTCGTTATTTACAGGAGGTCTTGTCGCACCGCTCGTTGGACTGGGTGGAAGCGGCACGGCGGTTCCGATGGGCATCGTCATCGCCATGGCGGAAATCGGGGCGGTTCTGTGTTATTTCATCATGGTCGGCCGACGCAAGGCAAGCTCCGCCGCCGGCAATTCGATGCAAGCATAAGACCAACTGCATGATCGTAAAGCTCCAATCCGGTGGGAAAGCCGCCGTATGATTGGAGCGTTTTTGTTTTCTTCCCCCCATGACGCTGAAGCTGATGTCATTGGGACAAAAAGCCCGGCATGTTTATTTTTCAAAACTGCTATCAAATTGTACTATAGAAGAAAGAAAAGGTATGGGAAAAGGAGATTGGACGTTGTTACAAAAAGCGGAAGAGATATTGCAGTCTTATTTTGGCTATCCCACGTTCCGGGAAGGACAGAAGAAGATTATCGAAAGTCTGTTGTCTGGCCGTGATACAGTTGGCATCATGCCGACAGGTGGGGGCAAGTCCATTTGCTATCAGGTGCCCGCGCTGCTGCTCGAAGGGGTCACGCTCGTCATTTCCCCGTTGATATCCTTGATGAAGGATCAGGTTGATGCACTCATCAGCATGGGCGTTTCTGCAACGCAAATCAACAGCTCGCTTGACCCGGCACAGGTGCGTGAACGCCTGCAGAAAGCGCGTCAAAAGGAGTACAAGCTCCTCTATATCGCCCCGGAAAGGCTGGAATCCGAAGGGTTTATGGAACTTCTCCAGACGCTGCCGATCGCGCTGATCGCTGTCGATGAGGCGCACTGCGTTTCCCAGTGGGGGCATGATTTCCGCCCAAGCTATCTGTCGATTGCCAACGTGATCAACAGGCTACCCAAGCGACCGATTATAGCGGCTTTAACAGCGACGGCTACTCCGGAGGTAACGGAAGATATTCGCCGTCAGTTGGCTCTTGTGAATGAGGATGTGTTTATTACAGGCTTCGGAAGGGACAATCTGGAGTTATCCGTGCGCAAGGGAGAAGACAAGCGAGCCTTCGTCGAACAGTATCTGCTGGCCAACCCCCAGCAGGCGGGCATTGTGTACGCGTCTACACGCAAGGATGTAGATGCGTTGTACGATTATTTGCAGGGGCGAGGCTTTTCGGTGACCCGCTACCATGCTGGTCTTTCCGAAGAAGAACGTGCACAGAACCAGGAAGCCTTTCTGTATGACGATGTCAGAACGATGGTCGCAACCAATGCGTTCGGAATGGGAATCGACAAGTCCAACGTCCGCTACGTGATCCACTACAATATGCCGAAAAATCTTGAAGCCTACTACCAGGAAGCGGGCCGCGCCGGGCGCGATGGCGAGATGAGCCAATGCATGCTGCTGTTTCATCCTCAGGACATTCAGACCCAGTCCTTTTTCATCGAACAAAACCAGACGTCAGAGGACCGCAAAAGCCACGAATACAAGAAGCTGTACGCGATGATCGATTACTGCCGGACGGCAAGATGCCTCCAGCAATCGATTGTGCATTATTTCGGAGATAAATCGGCTGGAGAGTGCGGCAGGTGCAGCAATTGCACGAATGATGCAGAGCTGGTTGACGTAACGGTGGAAGCGCAGAAGATTTTTTCCTGCGTAAAGCGGATGGGAGAGCGATTTGGCGTTGCCCTGATTGCCCAGGTGCTGAAGGCGTCGAAGAACAAAAAGGTGGCCCAATTCGGATTTGAGAAGCTGCCTACCTTCGGCCTGATGCGGGAATACACAGAAAAGGAAATCTCCGACCTGATTCACCTTTTTATCGCGGAGGGGTATCTGGGTATTACCGAAAGCAAGTATCCGGTCGTGACGTTAACGCCACAAGCGATACCGGTTTTGAAGGGCGAGGAGAAGGTTTGGCAAAAGATTTTTGTTCGACCTGCCAAGCTCGAGGTAGAGGATGAGCTGTTTGAGCAGCTGAGGGATCTGCGCAAGCGTATCTCCCAACGGGAAGGCGTTCCTCCTTATGTCATTTTTCACGATAGCACGTTAAAAGAGCTGTGCAGCCTGCGCCCGACTGATAAGCGAGCGATGTTGACGATAAAGGGTGTAGGGGAATCGAAGTTTGAGAAATACGGACAGGAGTTTTTGGATTGCTTGACTGCTTATCTTGAAGACAGGCCGAAGGTCAATCAATGAAAGGCTAATGTAGGGTGCAACGGTTGCACTTGACTTTTTGTTTGTGGTGTAACTGCATCAAGGGGATGGGAAAATGAAAATCAGCAGCCGTTTTACTGTGGCCGTACACATTGTTTGTTTACTATCGCTAAACAAAACGGCTCTTAACACCTCTGAATGGATTGCCGGAAGTGTGAACACAAACCCGGTCATCATTCGCAGGGTAATCGGGAAGCTCAAACAGGCAGGATTGGTGAATGTACGCCCTGGGACAGGGGGAGCCTTTCTGCAAAAGGATGAAAGAGAGATCACGCTGCTCGACATCTATAAAGCGGTGGAGGTCGTGGAAGAGGGAGAGCTGTTCCATTTCCACGAGGAGCCGAATCCGAATTGCCAAGTTGGCGCCAACATTCAAGCGGTGCTCCAGCTCATCCTGCAGCGGGCGCAAGCCGCGATGGAGCAAATTCTCGCAGATGTGACGATTGAAGAGCTGGCCAACTGTTTTCCGCAAAAGAACGAATCAGCACAACCTTCCCGCTGAAAGTCATTTTTCGATTTTTACAGCGCCGCTTTTAAAAGGGAATAACAGAAAAAACAAGCATCCCACGCCACTATTGATCGTGAAACGGGATGCTTGTTCGTTCATGGTTCGGGCGGTAGTGGAGAGGAGGAAAAGGGAGAAAACGCTCCGGCAGCTGGAACCCTGCTTCTCCCTAGCACTGCAGCCAACTTATGGGGCATCCTCTTTTACATTGTGTGCTCCTTCCTGTCTCCTATGTCCGAACAGTAGGGATGTTGACGAAAAAGCGGAGATAGAGCAGAAATAGCAGGAGGAATCCCCCTTGAATGACAATCGCCCCCGAGATCGATACGCCGAGATACCCGAATACGTAGTAAATACCGGAGCCAGCGGCCATGAGCAAGTTTTCGATGAAATTTTGCACCGCAATCGTTTTGCCTGAGCCGACCAGCTTTTTTCCTTCCTCTTGCAAAACGGTATTCATCGGTACGATAAACACGCCACCCATAAACCCGATCAGCAGCAAAAAGCAAATCGCGACCGCAGTGACATGGAACCAGGGAAACAGCAGAATCAGCAGGAACATCCCGAACCCGTACAGGCTCGAACGGGTAAACCGGTTCAGCGGAATCAGCTTGGGAGCGAGGAACGCCCCGACGATAATCCCGATTGAGGTGGTAGCCAAAATCAGCGAAACGGAAAAGCTCTCCGGATCGATCCCCAGCGAAACCGGTATCCAGGCGAGGACGGCCACCCGCAAAACAGCGGAGCTCATCCAGAACGACCCGGTGCCAATCAGGGAAAAATTGGTCTCCGGCTTACGAAGCAACATCATCAGGTCGGAGAAAAAGTTGCGTGCTTCCGAACCGTAGCGAATGCTCATGTTTCCCGGTATTCGCGGAATCAGAAACGACATCAGCAGAGAGCACACATACAATCCCAAGCAAATCGTCGAGGAAAGCGTTGCGGATGTCATCGAGGCAATCGCGCCGCCACCGCCGATGCCCGTCAGGATCGCAATGATGGTATAGGCCTCTATCCGTGCATTGGCGTGAAACAGCTCGGTTTCATTCCGGGTCAGCTCCGGCAAGATGCCGTACTTGGCTGGTGAATAAACAACCGCTCCCACCCCAACCGTAAAGTAGGACAGCATTAGGAAAAAGATGTTGGAATGGTCCGTAGCGAACAGGACGACTACACCAAGTGCCTTGATCAGATTGCCGACGACCAGAACAACTGCTTTCGGATGCTTGTCGGCAAAGGGCCCCACAATCGGGGCCAGGAACAGATACGGCAGGAAGAAGGCGATGGAGACGAGTGCCAAGGATTCCGGTGAAAACCCGTTTTCACGCAGCAGATTGGCGATGACAAACAGGATCATGTTGTCGGCAAAAGCGGATAAAAACTGGGTGAAGTAAAGTGCCTGGAGCGCTTGCAATCGCAGCTTCATCTTGCTTCTCCTCCTTGTTCGGCGATTTGTTTCAAGGTGACATAGTCCGTTTTTCCGCTACCCAGCAGAGGGAGCTTTTCAATCACTTTCAAGGAGGCAGGCAGCAGCAGCGGTGAATATTGCTTGGTGGCCAGATACGAACGGAGCTGCTCCAACCGGACGGTTTCATCCGAGGTGAAGAGGAGAATCCGTTCACCCTTGCGTGAATCGGAAATCGACACGGTGGCAAAATCCGAATGACCGTAGCACTGCCCAGCCAATTCCTCCACCAGATTGAGCGAAACCATTTCCCCGCCAATCTTGGCAAACCGCTTGATGCGCGATTGAATCGTAATAAAATCATCGGTATCGACCGTTACGAGATCGCCTGTTTTGTACCATTCTCCAGCAGGCTGAAATCCTGCCCCGTGAATCAAATACCCTTTCATGACGTTGGCCCCTTTTACCAGCAGGTGGCCGCCGCCTTCAATGCCATCCACCGGCTCCAGTTGATATTCGATACCGGGAAGCAGCCGACCGACCGTTCCCTGTTTGTTCGCGAGCGGTGTGTTCAACGACAGGATCGGCGACGTTTCGGTAGCGCCGTAACCTTCAAACACCCTGACCCCGAATTTGTCCATCCACAGCTGACGAACGTCCGCTTTGAGCTTCTCGGCTCCGGCAAACACATAGCGCAGCGAGTAAAAGTTGTACGGATGTGCGTACTTTCCATATGCACCGAGGAAGGTGGACGTACCGAACAGCATCGTCACATTCTGGTCATAGCACAGCTCTGAAATCACCTTGTAATGCAACGGACTCGGATACAGGTAAACTGGCAACCCGACGATAACTGGCAGCAGCGTCCCTGCCGTCAGCCCAAAGCTGTGAAACATCGGAAGGGCGTTAAGAATTTTGTCATTGGCCGTGAGATCGATCACGCTTTTGACCTGCTGGATATTGGCGTACAGATTCGCATGTGTCAGTACGACGCCCTTTGGCTTGCTCTCGCTGCCGGATGTAAACAGAATCAGCTCGTTTGTCGTTGCGGTTGATTTTTTGCCTGTGAGGCTGGCCAGCAGCGCTGACAGCTTATCGCCCGTCGTTGCTGCAGCCTTTATATCTTCGAGAAAGATGAATGTGACCTTTTCCTGCATGCCGACGATCAGATGCTCCAGCTTGCCTTTTTCAATAAATTGGCGCGAGGTGAGTACCGTGTCGATGCCAGCCGTTTCACAGCAGTCGAGCAATGGACGAACGCCCAAAGAGAAATTCAGAATCGCAGGCGTGACCCCGATGCGAAACAGGGAAAACAAGGTGACCAGGTGGCCGATCGAGTTCGGTAAAAGCAGCCCCACCGACTGTTTGCCCGCGAGATGAGCATGCAGCTTGTTCCCGAGCAGATGGCTGCCCGTAATCAATGTACGATACGTGATTTCGCTGGTGAGGTCCTTGGCAATCACCTGACGTGGCCCGTTCAGACGGGCTGCTTCAAGCAGTTCATCAAACAGGTTGACCTGCTGTTTGCTGCGTGCGTGAAACAGTTCCTTTTGCAGGGTGCGCAGCAGGAAGTCGCTGGCAGCCGCCTTTTGTTCGCGCATCGAGACGTCTTCCTTCTTTTCCAGTGTAAACGGTGTACCGACAGAGTAGGTCACCTTGGGGAACCACGTAAGGCGGAGCTTGCCTTTCAGATAAGAAAAAATGGAGCGCTCCAGCCCTTGAATAATGACCGGATAAACGGTAGCGCCTGTTCGCATGGCTAGATAGCCGACACCGCTGTAAATTTTCATCAGGCCGCCCGTCGTGGTGATCCGTCCTTCCGGGAAAATCACCAGCGATTCTCCGTTTTTGACTACGCGAATCATTTGGCGGATGGAGTACGGATTCATCGGATCAACGGTAATATGCTTGCGAAAGCGCAGGAAGAACGAAAACTTCCGGGCAATCTCTGTGTTGGCGACAAAGGTCGTCTGTTGGGGAAGATAAAAGGATAATAAAATGGCGTCCAGCAGGGAAACGTGGTTTGGAATCACGATGGCCGGTTGGGAAAAATCGATTTTGTGCAGGTTCTCCATGCGGGGGCGGAACCAGAGTGTTAGCAGAAGCTTTAATAAGGCATGCAGGATAAACATCGAACATCACACCTTTAATCAGAATGATTGCTTGTAGCCTTCATTCTACGTTTTGGTGGAAATTAAAAAAGTACCAACATTGGTTGGTACCTGATGCTAATAGGAGCCTGCAACACGTCGGAAACGTTGCTAGAACAGCTTTTTCTGCTTCGCCTTGGCAGCGGCATCCTTGCTCGTTTTGGCGCCCATTTTTTTGAGGATGCGGTTGATGTGGTTTTTGATGGTCCGCTTGGTGATAAAGAGGGTCTTTTCAATCTGGGACTGGGTTTGGCCCTGATGGATCAGCTGCAGGATATCTTTTTCAGCAGGGGAAAGCAGCTTCTGGTTCTCCTCGTTTTTCAATCGCAAAAATTCGTTGCGCAGCGCAGCAGCGGCGGTCGGATGGATCGCGGATTGATGATTGTAGGCAGCTCGGACGGCTGCGGGAATTTCCTTGAAGTCGGACTTGCCGATGTAGTTGACGGCCCCTGCGGAAAAGGCTTCGATCATGACATCCTCAGCGGTGAGCGAGGTCAGCATGATGATTTTGCTACTTGTCTGCAAATCGGTCAGGGCGAGTGCAGCTTCGATGCCGTCCAGGTTGTTTTCGGTCAGATTGATATCCATCAGCACCACATCAGGTGACACCTCCTGGAAGCGGGCAATTGCCTCTTCTTTGGTTGAGGCGGTGCCAACGATCGTCATGTCGGCTTCCTTATTGATAAAATCGACCAAGCCTTTGCACCAGACGATATCATCTTCAACAAGCAGCACACGTATGGGGTCCATTTTCTCCCTCCTTCGGGTTTGAGGCTATTCTGGTAAAATCCGCTTTCGCGGGAACAGGAGGAACACCGTGGTTCCTTCACCTGGAACGCTTGAAATCTCCATTTGGCCTTGGTGCTTCTGCATGACATTGTAGCAGTAGGACAGACCGAGACCGTAATTTTGCCCCGTTTTTTTGGTCGAGAAAAACGGGTCGAACACATGGGGAAGGTTCTCTTTGGAAATGCCGATGCCCGTGTCGGCCACAGCAAGGACCAGATGCTTTTTCGATAAAAACAGCTGTAGCTTCAGCTTCCCGCCTGTTTTCATCGCCTCGAAGGCGTTCATGCACAGGTTGGTGAGAATTTCCCGGACCTGCACCGGGTCACAGAGCAGCTTGAGGCTGTCTCCCTCGTCCAACTCCAGAGTAATTTCCACCAATTGCTTGTCGGCAAGCGGCTTCAGATCGGCGATGACCTGACGCATCAGCCAGGCTGGATTCACTTCTGATTCGGTGAGCTTGATGTCCTGCAGCTGCCCTTGAATGCGATTCATCATATCTAGAATATGCTGGGACGATTGCAGCAGGACCTGCACATCCTCCTTCAAGTCCTGCTGATTGGTCGCTTCGGCATAGGAATGGATGCGGTCGGCAAACAGGGTGATTTTGCCCACTTCATTTTTGATCGCGTGATTGACGATCTGGGCCCCTGAGGTCATGGCGCGCAGCGTACTGGTCAGGCGGCGTTTTTCCACTCGCAGCTTCACCCCGAGAAAGCCGTATTTTACGCTGATGATCAGGATTAGCAAAAACTGGATGGCAACAACCAGGCTGTTGTAGCGCCATGCATCGTAATCATTTTGCGTGCGCATGATGTAGATTGTGAAGAAGACAAGCAGCAGCGGAACGATGACAAGAATGTTCGTAAACAGTCGGCTTTGCTTGACGAGCGGGTCTTTTTCTTTCCAGTACAGGACGATCAGGATTGTGCTGGCCGCCAAAAAGTAAGGGATGACCCACATGACCATGATCCAGTAATCAAACGAAAGCACAGGGGTGATCGGGGTAATCACCAGCATGACGAGCGGTGGAATGAGGGCGGTGTATTGGACGATTTGCTTGATTTTTCGGGTAATAAAATCTCCGGAATGCACCGCAAACATGAGAAACGTATACGGCAGACCTGCCTGACAGATGAAGGAGGAAAACCGGCTGATGAACATCATGGCAGGCTCGAGGCTCTTTTGCAGCGTGGTGTAATCCGCCAGCAACGGATAAAGCGTCTCGTCTACGACCGCGGAAAAAAAACCGCAGCCACCCACAAAGGCAGTCGCACATGCCCAGCGAGTCGACGTTTGTCGCGGGTCGGTAAAAAGCACGAGCAGCCCCAGCGCCCATATGACCAAAAGGATGATAACCATCATGGCAGCGTTCTCCTTGCTCTTACTTCAAAGCATGATTTCACGAAAAGTTGTGTTACTCTTATTATAGCGTACGAATGAAGGGTATCCAAACCAAGGAAATACAGTGTTCATGTGGAAGTTAACCAAGGAAGAACACGTTCTAAGGAGGCTATTATGAAACCGATTGTTGAGATTGCCCGGCAAGTAGCAATCACAGAAGACGATTTGGAGCTGTACGGTAAATATAAGGCGAAGTTGTCCGCTGGTTTGTGGGATCAGGTAAAAGAACGCCCGAACGGCAAGCTGATTCTGGTTACGGCAATGAATCCGAATCCGGCCGGGGCGGGTAAAACGCTGACGACCATCGGGTTATCTCAAGCGTTGAACGCGATTGGAAAGAAGACGATCGCTGCATTGCGAGAGCCTTCGCTTGGCCCGGTACTCGGCATGAAAGGCGGGGCAACTGGCAGCGGGAACGCGCAAATCGTTCCGGCCGATGATATTAACCTGCATTTTACCGGGGATATCCATGCGATTACAACGGCTCATAATCTGCTTGCCGCGATGATTGACAATCACATCCACCACGGAAATGCGAGACGTCTCAATCCGAAAAAAATCGTCTGGAAACGTGCCATGGACATGAACGATCGTGCCCTGCGCAATATCGTCATCGGCTTGGGGGAAGGAAACGGCACGACGCGGGAGGATGGTTTTTTGATTACGACCGCTTCGGAAGTGATGGCAATTCTTTGCTTGAGCGAGGACATGAACGATTTGCGGGAGCGCCTGAACCGTATCATCATCGGCTATGATTTAGACGATCAGCCGGTCACAGCCAAAGAGATCAACGCGGTTGAAGCCATGTGCGTGTTGCTCAAGGATGCGTTGAAGCCGAATCTGGTGCAAACGGGGGAAGGAACGCCAGTGATCGTGCACGGCGGGCCATTTGCCAATATTGCGCACGGTTGCAGCAGCGTAATCGGAACCAAGCTGTCGCTGAAGCTGGCGGATTACGTGGTGACGGAAGCGGGCTTTGGTGCTGATTTGGGGGCAGAGAAGTTTTTTGATATCAAATGTCGGAAGGCAGGGCTTGTTCCTTCTGCAGCGGTGGTTGTCATCACAGTGAAAGCGTTGAAGTACAACGGTGGGGTTGCTGTTCCTGACCTGCACCTGGAAAATCTGGCTGCTTTGCAGAGCGGTTTCGCCAATGTGCTGCGGCACGTTGAGAATTTGCGCAAGTTCGGGGTTCCGGCTGTCGTTGCTGTCAATCGATTCGCGACGGATACAGCAGCGGAGCTGGAATCGCTGCTGTCCATGTGCAAGCGCAACGGCATCGAGGTAGCGATCTCCAACGTCTGGGAGGAAGGGGGACAAGGCGGTGTCGAGTTGGCGGAGAAGGTCGTAGCGGCAGCCGAGCAGCCTTCTTCTTTTGCCTTCCTGTATGAGGAGGAGCAGTCGGTTCAAGCGAAGATTGAGACGATTGTCAAGGAGATCTATCGCGGCTCTGCCGTCAATTATTCCAGCGCGGCGCTGAAAATGCTGCAAAAGGTGGAAGCGCTGGGACTGTCCCATCTCCCTGTGTGCATGGCCAAAACACCGTACTCCTTCACCGATCAGCCCGATCGTTTGGGCGCACCGACAGATTTTGATATCCATGTCAGCGAAATCAGAATCTCTGCAGGTGCCGGTTTTCTGGTCGTTTTGACAGGGAGCATCATGACGATGCCGGGATTGCCAAAAAAACCGGCAGCAGAGTCTTTTCGCATAGACGCTGTGGAATAAATGCATATGACAAGCAAAGCCCGATTCGCA
>JBLNEJ010000154.1:0-6841 GCA_050262535.1 Clostridia bacterium | reverse complement strand
ACAAAAGAAAAATACACGATGGTAAATGAAAGGGCAGTTCCACAAGCAATGGCAGCTTATGGGCACAGGCTTTTACCGTGTATCAAACGATTCAGTCTTATACTTCCACGCGATCGAACAGTGCGAGATGATATTCAGGCAAGCCGCGAATTCTCCAAATCGACCGCGAAGTCTCGAGAATGGTAATCTCGATATGCTGTGTAGAAATCGAAAGCTCGGCTTCCAGCTTTACGAATAACAATTGAATGAGTTTTTTCTTCTGCGTTTTTTCCTGATTATACCATTCCGCAACTTTTCCACAACATTTCCACACGGCTCTAAAGAAAATCAAAAAAACGAAGTCTACACTGAGACTGTGCCACGGTACAACCATACTTAATCGTGAAAGGGTGACTCACATGTTAAAAAAAGCAAAAACTGGCGTAGTCCTGGGGGCAATTGCAGCAGTTTTGAGCGTAGCAAGCGTAGGGAGTGTGTTTGCAGCGACTGCAGACCAAAGTGTAACCAAGCAAACACATCCAGCAATGGCCAAGGGCAACTGGGGAGAACATAAAGGCGGGCAAGGCAAGTTCTTGGGAGGCAAAAAGGTCGGGATGAAAGACAACACGGAGCTGCTTTCCTTATTGAAGCTTGATGCCGAGCAGCTGCAAACCGAGCTGAAAGCAGGCAAGTCGCTGGCAGATGTAGCGAAAGCGCAAGGCGTTGCCGAGGAGGATGTCATCGCGCTTTTGACCAAGCAGCATGATACCCAGTTGGCAGAAGCTGTCACGAGCGGCAAGCTGACGCAGGAGCAAGCGGACAAAATGAAGGAAGGCTTGGCGGAGCGTGTCAAAAACATGGTGGAAGGCAAGCACGACGGCATGCATGAAGGCTTTGGCAAAGGAATGGGCAAAGGCTTCGGCATGAAGGAAAATGCCGACCTGCTCGCTCTGCTCAAGCTGAATGCCGACGAATTGCAAACCGAGCTGAAGGCAGGCAAATCCTTGGCAGATGTAGCGAAAGCACAAGGCGTTGCCGAGGAGGATGTCATCGCGCTTTTGACCAAGCAGCATGAAACGCAGTTGGCAGAGGCTGTCACGAGCGGCAAGCTGACGCAGGAGCAAGCGGATCAAATGAAGCAGCACTTCGCTGAGCGTGTCAAGGACATGGTGGAACGCAAGCATGACGGCAAGCGCGGCGAAAAGGAAGTCATGCCACGTCAATAAAATTTGAAGCAAATGTGAGGCAGGTGCTCGTTCACCTGCCTTTTCAAATGTGATTCAAATAGTTGGATGATGTAATGAGACCAAAACGAGTCTTTTGGCATAACGAGGGTTTTCGGTGATGCCAAGCTTTCAAAACGAGGGAGAGTGGGCCATGGTCAGGTCTCATCAAATCAAAAGGATGGCATTATGCCTTGCCATTATCGGGGTGATTGCCGGATGCTCATCCAAGCAAGAATCGCCAGGGGCAGGAGGACGGACAGCACAGGCGCAACGCGGTGTGCCTGTGGAGGTGAAAAAGGTTGTCAGCGAACCGTTCGCACTGACCGTCACCTTGAGCGGTCGTATGGAACCAAGCCAGCAGGTGGAGGTAACGGCGAAAGCATCGGGGAGAGTGAAGCAGCTTTACGTCAAAGTCGGAGATCCGGTAAAGGTGGGACAACCGCTGCTCTCGCTTGATGGAGAGGAGCTGCGCATCCAGATGCAGCGATCCGAAGCCGCTTACATGGCGGCAAAGGCAAAATATGCCGGCACGCTAGAAGGCACATCGGCGGAAACGACCGCCCAAACACAGAACTCGATACTCGAACAGCAGAAAAAAGTCGATGCGGCCAAAAAAGATGTGGAACGCAACGAAGCGCTTTTCAAGGAAGGTGCCATCTCTTCGGCAGAAGTCGAAAAGGTGCGATTGGCGCTGATGAGTGCCACAACCAGCCTGGAAAACATGCTGCAAAAGCAAAAGTCCGAGCAAAAGGGACCGACCGGCTCGACGCTCGATTCAGCGGTCGCATCATTAAAGCAGTCGGAAGCAGATTATGAACTTGCCAAATACAACTATGCCAACCTGACGATTACAGCCCCGATCGACGGGGTCATCGGATCGCTTGCGGTCACGGATGGAAATATGGTTAACAGCAACAATCAGGTGGCGCAGATCATTAATTTGAACAGCATGAAAGTGCAAACAGCGGTCAGTGAAAGCCAGGTCGGGCTGATCAGGAGCGGGCAGGAAGTAACCGTAACCGTACCGTCACTTCAGCATTCAACTAAAGGGAAGGTCGTATCGGTAAGCCCGATGGCCGATGCGAGCAAAATGTATCCGGTCGAAATCGAGGTGGCCAATGCCGACATGAAAGTCAAGGGCGGAATGGTTGCTTCGATTGAGCTGAAGGGGAACCCGCGCCAGGCAACGGTCGTTCCACGGGAAGCGGTTTTGCTGAAAAATGAGGAGAACTACGTTTTTGTGGCTGAGGACAAGAAGGCGAAGCAGGTGAAGGTACAAGTGGGAGAATCGGATGGAGAGCGCATGGAGATCATATCCGGCCTGAAAAACGGACAAGAGGTCATCATCAAAGGCCAGAACACGCTTGCCGACGGGGCGACAGTCATCGTGATTGACCCGAACAAGCCGATCGATGTACAAGGCGGGCAAAAGGGCCAAAAAGGCAACGGTGAAAAGGGGCAAAAGCGCCAGAACGGCCAAAATGGTCAGGGTCAAAACGGACAAAGCGGCCAAGGTGGCAGCGGACAATCCCAAGACGGGCAAAAAGGATAGGTGATACGGGATGAGAATTGCTGAACTGTCCATTCGAAGGCCCGTAACCGTGATGATGGCGGTGCTGATCGTCATCATTTTAGGGATCATCTCCTTGAAGCGAATCCCGATCGACCTGTATCCCAAAATTGAAATTCCGACTGTGGCGGTATCCGCAAGCTATTCGGGGGTCGGCCCGGAGGAAGTGCTCAATCTCGTGACCAAGCCGCTGGAGCAGGCGGTTTCGACGGTCGCCGGAATCAAATCGGTCCGTTCGATGTCACGCGAAGGAAACTCGCAGGTAACGGTTGAATTCGATTACGGCGCGGACATTGACCAGGCTGTGACGGAAATACAGCAAAAGGTCGAGCGAGCCAAACGCTCATTGCCCGATGATGTCGATTCCCCGACTGTTTCCCGCTTTGACCCGGACAGCGCACCTGTGCTGACGCTGGCGATTTCGGCAGACATGGGGGCCGACCAGCTGAAAAATGTGGTGACGGAACAGCTGGTACCCTATCTGGAGCGGGTCAGCGGCGTAGCCTCAGTGACGGTATCCGGCGGACTGGATCGGGAAATCACCGTGCTCGTCAACTCCGCCAAGCTCGACCAATACGGCATTTCCCTGGCTGACATCAACCAGCAGCTGCGCAGCCAAAACCTCGATTCTCCGGGCGGCACCGTGACAGAGGGAGGAACGACATACACGGTTCGTTCCCTAGGCAAATTCGCCTCGTTAGACGACATCAAAAATGTGTCCATCCCGTTGAAAAACAATGGCAAGGTGCTGTTGAGCGATATCGCTCTCGTCCAGGAAGGGTACAAGGAAGTATCGATCGATAACAAGCTGAATGGTAAGCCGGCGGTAGCCGTCTCGATCATGAAGCAATCGGGAACGAACACCGTTGCGGTTGTTGACGGGATTTACAACGAGCTCCAGCGGGGAAAAGAGCTGTTTCCTGTCAGCTTCGAGGTGCAAAGCATCTCCGACCAGTCCAAATTTATCCGTGCCTCGATCAACACGCTCGTGCACGATACACTGATCGGCGGGATGCTCGCGATCATGATTATTTTGCTTTTCCTGCGCAGTATCAGCAATACGCTGATTATTTCCACAGCGATCCCGATTTCCGTCATCGCCACGTTTACGCTGATGTATTTTTCCGACATGACGATCAATACGATGAGCCTGGGCGGTTTGACGCTGGGGATCGGGATGATCGTCGATGACGCCATCGTCGTATTGGAAAATATTCATCGTCAGCGGGAGCTAGGACTTCCGGTGCGGCAAGCGGCGATCAAAGGGACAAAGGAGGTGGCCATGCCCGTCATTGCGGCTACGGTGACGACAGTGGCGGTCTTTTTCCCGATTGTGTTCGTCGAAGGTGTAACAGCACAGCTGTTTAAAGATTTGGGCGTGACCGTCTCCTTCTCGCTTTTGGCCTCATTGGTTGTTTCTCTGACAGTCACGCCGATGCTCGCCGTGAAGTGGACGGAATCGCGGGCAAAGAAAAAGACGATTACGACTGAAGAAAAACCGGCCGGAAAAGGGATGCTTGCCTACCGCAAGCTGCTGTCCTGGTCGCTTGACCATCGCAAGACCGTCGTTGCCGTCGGCCTTGCTTCACTCGTTGCTGGCGTGGCGCTTGTGCCGATCATCGGCTCCGAGTTCATGCCATCCTCCGATCAGGGACAGATCAACGTCTCGATCTCCTTGCCCAATGGTACGACACTGGAGCAAACCATACATGTAATGGTTCAAACACAGTCAATCATCGCTGCGATCCCGGAAGTCAAGACGGTCTATTCCACGCTCGGCAGCGCAAGCCCGACCCGCTTCGGGAACGCTTCAACCTCGGCTGGCTCCTATCTGCTGATGCTATCCGACCGTGCGCAACGCGACAGAAGCACGGCGGAAGTGGTGGAAGAGCTGAGAACGAAGCTAAACCGGTTTCCCGGCGCACGACTGCGTGTAAGCGAGGCAGGCGGCACGAGTCTGCCTGGCATGGGCGGCGGTGGTGGCGGAGGAGGTGGCGGTGGCGGCTCCGCACCGATTTCGTATGCGCTTCGCGGAAACGATGAAACGA
The DNA here is from genome assembly GCA_050262535.1 of Clostridia bacterium. Taxonomy (GTDB): domain Bacteria; phylum Bacillota; class Bacilli; order Brevibacillales; family Brevibacillaceae; genus Brevibacillus_D. Next base: position 2,018 of record JBLNEJ010000154.1, on the reverse strand, counting down.
TGCTCAAGCAGCAGGCCGAACGGCTGACCGAGGCAATCGCGCAGGTGGACGGCGTGCGTGAAGCGGACAACACGGTAGAGGATTCGCGTCCGGAGATTCAGGTGGTGCTTGACCGGGTGAGAGCCGCCGAGCTGGGCGTGACCCAGTCGCTTGTCTCCAGCACGATCCAGACCGCCTTGCGCGATCAGGTGGCCACCCGGTTTGAGACAGATGGCACCGAAATCGATATTACGGTAAAATTCGAGAAAGAACACGAAGCGACGATGCAGGACATCAAGGATTTGCTGCTGACCACCTCCAAGGGGGAAAAAGTACAGATCAAGGACGTCGCAACCGTCTCGATTGCCAACGGACCACAGGCGATTCAGCGCTACAATCAGGCTGGCGTCGTAAACGTGACGGCCATGCTTGCACCGGGCCGCGATCTGGGCAGCGTCACCGCCGAAATCAACAAGGTGGTCAACCAGTTCCCTCTGTCACCGGGCTATGTGATCGAGCAGCAGGGGCAGAACCAGCAGCTGCAGGAATCGACCAACGGGATGATCATGGCGTTTTTGCTGGCGATTTTGCTTGTGTACATGATTTTGGCTGCGCAGTTTGAATCGCTCGTCTATCCGTTGTCGATCATGCTGTCGGTGCCGCTCTCCTTTTTCGGGGCGAGCTTCAGCCTGTTTGTGACAGGGCGGCCGCTCAGTGTTCCGGCGTATATCGGGATCATTCTGCTCGCGGGAATTGTTGTCCGCAATGCGATCGTGCTGATCGACTTTACGAACATTTTGCGCAGACAGGAAGGCATGGAACGGAAGGAAGCGATTTTGCAGGCTGCCTCCATTCGGATTCGACCGATCCTGATGACGACGTTATGTACGGTACTCGGTCTGTTCCCGCTCGCCCTTGGGATTGGCGAAGGCGGTGAAAGCCAGGCACCGATGGCTACTGTTGTAATCGGTGGGTTAACGTTCTCCACGCTGCTGACGCTCGTCGTGATTCCGGTCGTGTATACGATTCTCGACGATGTGGCTGCACGTTTGAACAGGATCGTGCGTCTGCCATTTTTGACAAGAAAGAGGGAAACACATGCGGATTTTGGCAGTCGAGGATGACCGCCATCTGCTATCTGCCATCTCCGGTGTACTGGAGGAGGAGGGCTACCAGGTAGACCGCGCGGAACGCGGAGATGACGGCTTCTACCTTGCGGAAAGAGGAATTTATGATTTGCTCGTGCTCGATATCATGCTGCCTGGCATGGACGGACTGACCTTGGTCAAGCGTCTGCGCATGAACGGGATTGCGACGCCTGTCTTGTTTTTGACCGCGAAGGACAGCGTGGAAGCGCGGGTAAAGGGGCTGGACGCCGGGGCCGATGACTATTTGGTCAAGCCGTTTGCGGTAGAGGAGCTGCTTGCACGCACGCGGGCATTGCTCAGGCGCAATGGCAAAATGGCCACCGAAGGCGACCTGGCGTACGGGCCAGTTTCGGTCAAGGTGAACGAGTATGACGGGTACGTGGGGGATCAACCGTTGAAGCTGACCAGTAAGGAGTTTGAGCTGCTCAAATACTTCCTGCACAATCGGGAGCAGATTTTGACCCGCCAGCAAATTTTTGACCGAGTCTGGGGAATCGATTCGGAAGCCAACTACGGCGTGGTTGACCTGTACGTGCATTATTTGCGCAAAAAGCTGGCCGAGCATGGGCACGATCAGCTGATTCGCACCGTCCGCAACGTCGGCTACATTTTAAAAAGGGCGAAAGAGCATGTTTAAGAAAACCCAAAACCGTTTGGTTACACTAAATGTTATTGTGTTCATCCTGCTGCTCTACGGATTGGGGAGTGCGCTCTACTGGACGATGCAATACCAGCTGTACACCAAGGCAGACAAAGAGCTGCTCAAAATCGCCTCCCGGTTGAGCGATGCACCGCCCCCGCATCCGAAGCTGGAGCGAAAGCGATTCCCCGATGTCGATCGGCGCATCGTGTTCCTGTTTTGGAACGGGCAGGGGCAAATTCTCGGCAAGT
>JBLNEJ010000153.1:0-4074 GCA_050262535.1 Clostridia bacterium | reverse complement strand
GGCAAACTTGTTTCATGAAGACAAAGGAATCAAGTTCGACAGCCAGCGAAAATTCGGGAATCTACTCGTAGGCTCGACGAAAGGAAACCAACGTCCCAAGATTGTGCTCAAAGACAACAGTACGATCAAGGACAATACCTTGCTCCTGTTTCGCTATTATGATCCCCGAGTAGAAGATGTCAGTAAAGACCGCGGAAAACATTATCTTGCAACGATCCGCGGTATTGACATCGATATGGGGGACAATCCCAGCGTCAGTGCAATTTCCATGGCTGGGGCCCAGTATTGCACGATTCAAGACGTCACCATTACTGGCAAGTCCTTTTACGCAGGCTTGCATAAAATTCCGGGTGCTGTCGGAAGCGTCATCAATGTAAAGGTTTCGGGCGGAGATATTGGCGTATTGAGCGATTCGTACGTTCCCGAAGCCCTGGTCGCCGGAATCGTTTTGGAGAACCAGAAAAAGTATGGTGTCAAAATTGTGGATTCCCGGAATTCTCCCGTTACGTTGGTTGGTTTCAAGATTGTCAGTCCGGCCGTACCGAGCACAGCCTATCGTGCCGTTTATGCCGATGACAGAGGGGCGATTGAAGAGAGAGGCGAGCAGCGACGTGCCCATGTGGCATTGGTTGATGGGACGATCGAAGTCAAGGGGAAATACGGAAAAGCAATTGAGAGCTATGACCAGTACGTCATCATGAGTAATGTGTATGTCAAAGCCAACACGATCATCAACACAGGAATCAAACTGGCCCCAACAGAACGTGTGCAAGGAGATGCGAACAACTGGAAACATGTTCAAAACTATGCGTTTGTGCCGAAAAGCAACAACGGGTATATTCATGTGAATGGGAAGGAATATGCAAACAAGAATCAGGATGTCCAGTACTATAATCAGATCAGCAAGCAGCAACCGGGTGAAGATTTCATTCAGAAGCACAGCTGGCCGGTGCAAATGCCTGCCTATGACGATCCAGACAAAGTAAATGTGGTGACAGATTATGGTGCAACACCTGAATCGGTCAACAACAATGATGATGATGCGATTGCCATCCAGAAAGCAATCGATGATACCACCACAGTCGGAAATCCCAACTATGGGAAAAAAGTGTTCCTGCCACGTGGACACTTCCATATCAAGAGCGGGATCACGTTGAAAAAGGGAACCAAATTGTTTGGAGCTGGAAAAAATATTTCCGTCATTCATCAAAGTCCATCCTTCAAAACGGAGCAATACCCGTACATGATGGTCACGGTAGAAAATAGTGAAGCGAACATCATCATGTCTGACTTTGCCTTGCTGCGACAACAAGCATCGGAATCCGAAGGAATGGAAGCATTCAAGCAGGTGTCGATGCTGCGCATAAGAGGGGACCATACTGTTTTCCGTGATGTCCAGCTCGCTGCGGTGGAAGGTACCCGCGACAATTATTATGTCAAACCGGAAGTGGTGTTCTCGGGCGAAGCTGGAGGGAAAATCTACAACCTGGCAGTGAATACCGATGTAAAAACAGAAGCAGGCGGAAATATTCACGGCGAGTACAGAAGAGTGCTGATTGACAACGTCACCAATCCGTTGACGATTTATCAATGTGGTGTGAACAATACTGAAAAAGCGTACAATTTGGAGATCAACGACTCCGCCAATATTTCCATTTTTGCGCTCAAATTTGAGGAGCAAAACCAACTGCTAAAAATCAAAGATTCGGTACACGTTTCGATAACGGGCGGATACGGCTACTATACGATTGTCGATAACATTGACGCGATCATCACAATCGAAAATTCAAAGGACATTATGCTGGCAGGCATAGGAAGAAGCAGCATGAAAAAATATGACGAGCGGGAAGGAAAGAAGTGGATTTCCAACGGGAAAGACTTTTTGATGGATGACTACGATATCATCCTGTATCGTGCGGCCAACATCAACCCGCTTCCGAAAAAAGACGAGCTCATGAAAAACGGCGATTTTGAGGCTGGCGTAACGGATTGGAAGGCAAAAGGAAATGCGAAGATCAAAGAGGAGCAGGACCACGTTCATCAAGGAACCAAGGCGGTGAAGATCACCAACCGCAAAGCCGAAGATGATGGAATCGAACAGGACATCACATCCATTTTGAAGAAAAATGGCCCCGGTACGTATCAGGTAAGTGCATGGATTATGAACGATAACAGCGAAGGCGGCTCGAAGAAAGAAAGCTCCTCCAAAGCAACCATCAAGGTAAAATTGAAGTATGATGGCATCACGAAGAGCTTCACGGTGGGAGATACGGCTCATCCTTACTGGAACCGGATCAATGGTGAACTCAAGCTATCTTGGAAAAAACTTGAGTCAGCCAAGATTTCAATTGAAAATAACAATCAAAAAACAGATTACTATCTAGACGAGATGAGTGTGTACAAAACGCGCTAGCAGGAAAAAGGGAACATGGACGCTGAAAAAGTAGTAGGGAATAAGCAAGGGACTTTTCGCACGGGTATTGCGAAAAGTCCCTTTTTTTCGCTTCGGTAACCACCACATGAAAGGGATCCTTTTGAGAGGGAATGCTAGCAAGAAACAGTCTGCGCACGTTTTCCGCAGATAGAAGGGAGTTGATCCAAGTGGATGACAACCAATTCGTCCACGTGATACGGGAAAGTGACCAAAACGTGTTTCCGCTTGCATGGTACGCAGTTGCCTGGTCCAGAAGCCTGGGCCAAAAGCCTTTCAAAATCAGATTGCTCGGCAAGGATATCGTGCTATACAGAGGCGTGACCGGGCAGGCACAGGCGATTCACGCCTACTGTCCCCATCGTGGTGCAGACTTGTCCCTTGGCTCCTGCACACAAGGGTACATCACGTGTCCGTACCATGCTTGGAGATTCGATCCCGACGGAAGGTGCATCGACATCCCGGCTCACCCGGGCAGGAGCATTCCTGCATTTGCCCATACGATTGCGTACCCTACTGTTGAGCGGGCAGGGATGGTGTGGGTGTACCCGCAAGCAAAAGACAATACCGCAGCTCCTCCAGCTCTTTCGCTTTTTCCGGAACTTGAGGATTCACGCTACGCGCATGCCTGCTACGATGCCGTATGGCGTGCCCATCTGACCCGTGTTGTTGAAAGTGTGATCGATGTGGCCCACGTGCCGATTGTTCACCGCAAGACAATCGGGAAAAAATCAAGGGAAGAAATCCGTATTGACTTTGATGCCGATGGTGACGAGATTTTTGTCAAAAATGGCGGAGGGCTGCTTCATTACCGGTTTCCTCAGCAATGGATACTGACATTCGCGAAGGAGACGCGCAACAAATTGTTTAACTATGTGACCTTCACCCCGATTGATGAGCACAGGACCGCCATATTCGGTGTGACGGGGCGGAATTTTGCCACGTCTGTCCCTGGACTGAACAGCATCTTCGCCCGATATAGCAGCAAGGTTCTTGAGGAGGACCGACTGATTGTCGAGAGCCAACATCCCCGCCCCATTCCGGAAGCGCTTCGCATGGAGGCCCACGTGCCAGCAGATGGGCCGCAGGTGAGGTTTCGTCAGCGGTGGTATGCATTTCTTACAGGCAACGAACCAAGGGTCAGGCTGGACGATGCGTAGCGGAAAGACGAAGCGTTCTTATGTAAAGGATGGATCAACCGTAACAGGCTGCAGATGATGAGGCAGCCTGTTTGTTTTGGGTACAGACGGGCTGCATATGGAATCCGCAGGGAGTCTATTGTAAAATTTTACTGATTGTCTCGCTTTGCTTGTTTGTATACTGCAACACACGTGGGAGGATGTCCGGATGATACAGGAGGAACAGATTAGAAGCTGGATCGAGGCTTACGACAGAAACGGCTATTTGCACGGCTCCATTTTAATCGCGTCTGCCGGAAAAATGGTGGTCAACCAAGGCTTTGGCATGGCGAATTGGGAGCATGAAATCCCGAACAGTCCGGTAACCAAATTCCGGATTGGTTCGATCACGAAGGCTTTCACAGCCATGTGCATCTTTCAGTTGCATGAAAAGCAAAACCTGGACCTGAACGATTCGATCGGAACGTATTTGCCCGATTATCCGAATGGTGATCGCATTACGAT
>JBLNEJ010000152.1:0-6930 GCA_050262535.1 Clostridia bacterium | reverse complement strand
ACCGGAGGGCACCATGATCGCGACGAATTCCCCCGCCTTGACGGACAGCGTGATCGTTTCAATTGCAAACAGCTCCAGTCCGCCTGTTTCATATAGTTTGGTCAATTCTTCTACTAGCAGCATGTCCTACCCTCCTTATGGCGTCATCATCTGCGGCTGGTCGATGACAGGGTCGTTTTCCTTCAGCATTTCCGATGGGTTCAGGATAATGTTGTCGCCTGCCTTCACGCCGCTTTTGACTTCTGAGAACAGCTCGTTTTCCACACCTACCTCGACACTCCGTTTTTTCGCTACGCCGTTCTCGGCTACCCAGACATACGTTGCCCCTGCCTGATCCTGCTGGATCGCTTCGATGGGAACCTGCAGCGTATTTTGCAGATCAAGAATGAGAATGTCTACATCGACCTGATACCCTGGCTTGAGCTGTGGCGCTGGTTCCAGCAGATCGAGCGTTACGGCTACGCGCGTTTTCTTTCCTTGTGTGCTGTCGGTTGTTTCGGCGATCGGAGAGATATGGGAAATCCGGGCTTTTACCTGCTTTTTACCCAGGGCATTATCTTCGATGGCAGCCTCCTGGTTGAGGGAGAGCTTGGGTGCATCTGATTCACTGACCTGCGCTTCCACGGTCAGCTTCGTCAGGTCCCCGATGAGAGCAATTTCCTTGCCGCGGCTCATAAATTGGCCGTTCTCGGCTTTGAGCGAAAGAATCGTTCCGTCAAAAGGCGCCTGAATGACACTTTGTACGCGATCCTTTTCCAGCTGGGCCTTGTCGACCTGCAGCTTTTTGATTTGCGCCTCAATGGAAGCCAGCTCCTCCTGACGCGGTCCTTTTTGCTTCAAGGCCAGATTTTGCTGGGCGATTTTCAGCTCCGATTGGGCGCCCGTCAACGCTTCGCGCGCTCTGTCCAGCTCCTGCTGGGTGCTTACCCCGGATTGAAAAAGCGATTGGGTTCGGTCGTACTCCCGCTTGGCTGTCTCAACCTTCCGCTGCTCAACGACCATGCGTTCCTGCAACTGTGCGATCGCTTCTGGCTCCTCCCCAACCCTGGCTTTGGCCAGGTCAGCGCGCTTCAATTCGATTTGGGCATCGAGTTCGAGAAGGCGGCTGTTCATATCGGATTGGTCGATCTTGCCGATCACCTGTCCCTGCTTGACCCGATCGCCTGTCTTGACGGTAAATTCACGCAAAAATCCATCGGTACCGGCATATAATGTTACGGGGTTTTTTACCTTTATCTCCCCTGATGTCAATACCTTGCTTTGCAGGTTGCTTTGCTCAACCGGTGCAAGGGAAACAAATGTACCGACCTGCTGTTTGCCAGACATCATGCTGTAACCGCCGACTCCGGCAATGCCGAGGACGGCTGCACCGATGATCCACCAACGTTTTTTCATTTTGCTTGGTCTCCTCCCTATTCGTTTATCCACTTTTCAATACGAATGAATTGGCAAAATGTTACGGATGGTGAAACAAACGGGAAGAAACGCAATTGTTTCATGCTTGAATGCGGAATTTGGACAATGCCATGGGGGTTGCTTATGAAGGGAACCGTTCGCTTTGATTATGCTAAAGCCGTTCCGTTTGCACCGCCGGAGGAATGGGGACAGCTCGCGCAGGCTGTGCGGAATGCCCATTTCATGCTGCATGAAAAAACGGGGTTGGGCCATGAGTTTCTTGGGTGGGTCGATTGGCCGGTTTCCTGCGACCAAACAGAATTGGTCCGGATCAGGCAGGCGGCTGCCAGGATTCAGCAGCAATCGGATGTTCTTGTGGTGATCGGGATTGGCGGGTCCTATTTGGGGGCGCGTGCGGTTCTGGACAGTTTGGGTCACACTTTTTACAACGTGCTTGGAAAAGGAAAGCGCGGGACTCCGGAGATTTATTACGTGGGGAACAACCTCAGTTCAGTGTACATCACCCATCTGCAGGATGTACTGGAGGGCAAGGATTATTCGATCAATGTTATTTCCAAATCAGGCACAACCACGGAACCGGCGATTGCGTTCCGCCTGTTCCGCGATTTGCTCGAAAAAAAATATGGCAAAGAGGAAGCCAAGAATCGCATCTACGTCACCACGGATCGTGCGCGCGGCGCCTTGAAGCAGCTTGCGGACGAGGAGGGCTATCCTTGCTTCACGATTCCCGATGATATCGGGGGGCGATATTCGGTACTGACCGCTGTCGGGCTGTTGCCGATCGCCGTTGGCGGTGTCGATATTGACGTGCTGTTGGCCGGGGCGGCAGATGCCCGCCAGCAATACTTGACCGATGAGCTGTCGCGAAATGAATGCTACCAATATGCGGCGGTTCGCCATACGCTGTACCGGAAAAACAAGACAATCGAGCTGCTGGTTGGATACGAACCACAGCTGCGCTATTTGGCCGAATGGTGGAAGCAGCTGTATGGAGAGTCAGAGGGGAAAAATGGACAAGGGATTTTCCCTGCCGCCGTGGAATATTCAACGGATTTGCATTCGCTAGGTCAGTATGTTCAGGAGGGAATGCGCCACCTGTTTGAAACGGTGCTGCATGTAGAGCGGCCGCAACACGACGTGCTGATTGAACCGGAGCCGCTTGACCGGGACGGTCTGAATTTTCTTGCAGGCAAGAGCGTGGATTATGTCAACAAAAAGGCGTTCGAAGGTACGCTGCTGGCTCATCTTGACGGCGGCGTCCCCAATCTGGTAGTCTCAATTCCAGAATTGAGCGCCTATCATCTCGGCTGGCTGCTCTATTTTTTCAAAAAAGCATGCGGAATCAGTGGCTATTTGCAAGGGGTCAATCCCTTTGACCAGCCCGGGGTAGAGCTTTACAAGGCGAACATGTTTGCGCTTTTGGGCAAGCCCGGGTACGAGCTGCGTAAAACAGAACTCGAAGCACGCCTGCAAGGGAGAGCGGACAATGTACATGACGGTTAAAGAGACAGCAGCCTATTTGCAGCTATCTGTCTCATTCATTCTCGAAAAAATTGCCGAAGGCCGCATCCGCGCTGTTCATAATGGCGAGGAATACATGATTAACAAGGAACAGTTCAACCATTTTCTTGACCAGCTCGCCAAGTTGAAGGAGGAGCTTGCCAAGGAGAAGGACGAGGTGATTCCCGAGAGCTATGATTACAAGGATGAGGATTAAGCTCATCCTCTTTCTTTTTTCTTGGTCATATCGCTTTTGGTGAATTATATGTTTATTTAATTCAATTTTACAGATATGAAAACGATACGTACACTTGAAGTAATCGACAAAGGAGGGTTATCTCATGACAACAGCAATCAAACCACCGTTTACACTTGAAACGGCATTGGCAAAAGTGAAAGCAGCCGAAACAGCATGGAACAGCTGCGATCCGGAACGGGTTGCCTTGGCGTATACGCCTGATTCGCAATGGCGAAATCGCTCCGAGTTTTTTGTCGGACGCGAGGCGATCAAGGATTTTTTGCGCCGAAAATGGGCAAAAGAGCTGAATTACAAGCTGATGAAGGAGCTGTGGTGCTATACCGGCAACCGCATTTCCGTCCGGTTTGAATACGAATGGCAGGACGCTACGACACAGCAATGGATGCGGACGCATGGCAACGAGCATTGGGAATTTGACGACGAGGGCTTGATGCGCCGACGGGATATGAGCGGCAATGACTATCCGATCGAAGAGTCCGAGCGCCGTTATCGCTAGCTTCTCAGACGATTGCGGCAAAGTGCAAGAAAGCTTTTGAGGGCAAGACCGAAGCGATGGCTTTCTGGCCGATACACGAGCCCGAGGCGCACCTGGAAGCCAATTGTGCGGATTTGTTTCAAGGTGGTTCCTGCCGGCAAATGGTCAGCGGCAACGGTTGGAATGAGGGCGATACCGGCACCTGCCTGCACCAATCGCTTCATTCCTTCGATGCTGCCGATCTCAAGCCCGGATTGCAGCGTGAAGTTGTTTTCCAACATGATCTGTTCAATCATTTCTTTATACGCACAGGTTGGCTCCGACAAGATCAGACGGTAATGGCTCAGGTCGGCAGGCTCAATTGCTTCCTGGGTGGCCAACGCATGATCGCTTGGGATGAGCAAGCTGAACGGCTCGGTAAAGAGCGGTTCGAACACGAGGCCCGACGATGGAGCGGGAGGCGTGCTGATCACGAAATCAAGCTGATCGGCAAGAATGCGCTGATGCAGGGGAGGGGCAGTCCCGACTTCAAGGGTCACATTTACATGGGGACGCTCCTGACAAAACGAATGAATCAGCTCCGGCAACCGCAGGCTTGCGGTCGGCTCGATTGCGCCGAGACGAATATGTCCCGAGTAGCCGGTGCCGATGTCCGTGATCGACTGCTGCAGTGCTTCGATGTCCTTCATGATTTGCTTCGATTGCTCATAAAGGATGCGTCCTGCCTCTGTAAGGGTCAGTCGCTTGCCGTTGCGGTCAAACAGCAGGACCCCCAATTCGGACTCCAGCTTCTGAATCTGGACGGTCACGGTCGATTGGGCGTATAGCAGCTGCTCGGCAGCTTGCTGGAAGCTGCCGGTCTGCACGATGGTTTGGAACGTTTTCAAAAAGCGGAGATCCACCGCAATCACCTCACCAATGCTTTCCAAAAGGTTGAATCATCAAAGCCTAACCGCCACACGCCATAGCCTGCGAGCTTGTATGACTCGGCGAGCTTGCGCTTGGCTTTCAGGCTTTTTTCATTTTCGAACCAAAGCGTGTGGGAAACGCCGTTTTTTTGATACGTTACATACGGAGATTGATAGGCTTTACTCCATTGAACGGTTGCCTTCTCTTTTTGAATCAGTGCGGATACCGCCCGATACGGAACGGCCCGGTTGCCCTCCTTGCTCCACTCATAGCCGTATGCCGGGATGCCCATCAGCAGCTTTCCGGCTGGAGCGGTACTCACTGCGTGCTGAAGCACCTTTTCGACCCAGGAATAGGAAGCGACGGGGCCAGCCTCCATCCACGGGCCGTATTCGTCATACGTCATGAGTTGCAAATAGTCGCTTTTGGCTGCCAATGCCCGGTAGTCGTACGCATATGTCCAAAATTCCTTCGGATTGTCAGCCGTTTTGGCAGGAACCGAAACGATCAGCTGCTTCCCAGACTGGTGCAGCTTGTCCGCCAGGGTAGCAACCAGCTTGCTGTATATTTTCCGGTCTGCTGCCTGAATATTCTCAAAGTCAAGGTTGACGCCGGTCGCATTCATCTTTGCCACCTGGGAAACAAGCTGGCTAATCAGACGGTTCACAGACGCCGGGTTGTTTAACAGTGTATGGACCAAATCTTTGTCGAACAGGTTTTTGCCGTGGTTGGCAACAAGTAGGAACGTCTGAACAGATCGGTCGCGTGCGGCCTTCAGCCCTTGTGCAGAGGGAGTTCCTGTCAGGTCTCCGTTCGCGGTAGCGTTGAAAGCAACAAGACTGATGTCGGTCAGAACGTCCGAGTAAGACGTCAGGGACCTGTAGGAATTTTTGTCCGATTCATAATACTCCACGTAGTACGCCAGCACCTTTTTCGTTGGCGGCGATGAAGGGGTATTTGGTGCAGAATGGACCGATGTGCCCGACACAAAAGTGGCAAGCGTGAGCAGGAGCAGCAGTTGTTTTAACATAGATGGAAAAATCCCTCCCCCAATTGAAAGTGAATGCTCTCCTTTCAATATCGGGTGAGGGATTGTTTTATTTTACATCGGCTAAAAAGTTTTTAAATAAAGTTTGAAATTCGTCAGCCTTTTCGATGTGCGGCGAGTGGCCGACATGTTCCAGCACGACCTCCTGATACGTCCCTCCCGCTTGCTGGTACTGATCCAGCACATACCGCATCTGGGACACCATCGGCTGAGACGGATACACCTCTTCACCCGGCCAGCCTGGGACGATCCCCAGTTTTCCGAGTGTGCCGAAATCGACGAACGACTGGTCGGAGACGATGCTGTCATCTGCTCCGCGAACCCAGAGGATCGGGCATTTTGGCTCTATGTGGGCGATGCCGGACAAATTGACGTATTTCGGAGAAAGCGCGTTGTTGATTCCGGTTGTACCTGGTGCCACCCCTGGCCATTCAGCAACAGGCTCAAATGACCCAGGATAAAACCCTTCCCCGGTCCGCGTGGAGACAATTGCGCTTACATAGCGGTCCTCCTGTTCTGGTGGAACCTGAAACGGCGGCTTGAAATAAAGCTGGTTCATCACGTTTCGCGGGCTGGACGGAGAATCGGCGCTCATATCCTTCGCTGCCATCCGGTTGACGAGCTCGGGATTGGCGGTTCCCCCTCCAGACCCGGCAAAATTGCTGTAGCACGGCGTGCCGACCACATCCTTGGTTCCGCCAAACCCGAACGGCGACATAGGTGCAATAAGCGTGAGCGAACGGACATCTTGCGCGTAATCGATGGCGAATTGCAGAACAACCCCGCCGCCGAGCGACCAGCCCGCCAAATGGACAGGTCCTTCCAGTTTCAAGGCAGACTTGAACGCTTTGAGATCGTCCGCCCAGTCACGTAAGCCGCGTGTCGCATCGATCGGTACCGCCTCGGTCTGGCCGTAGCCGCGCAAATCCGGGGCGAATACCTGGTACTGCTCGCTCAAGGAGAGAATCGTATCATCCCAGAAAAGGTTTGCTGATGCGTTGCCGTGGATCAGAATGAGCGGCTCCCCTTCCCCTGCCGTCAAATATGAGACGTGCAAGTGGTCCGTTTGAATCGTCTTGGTTTGGATGCGAGAATCCATCACAAGCAACTCCTCCTTCATCATTTTGCGAAATCCTATGACACAATTTTCCTAATTATACAAGCATCAGGTAACAACCGGGTTTCAAACAACTTGTCATTTGTCGAAAAATTTATTTTGTTTTAAAAAAGGAATTTTATCGAAAAAATATAATAATTAAAATTATAACTTGGTGTAGCCGAGTTTTTTTCTACAGAAGAAAGGGTGGTCGAATTGAAACACAG
>JBLNEJ010000151.1:0-4639 GCA_050262535.1 Clostridia bacterium | reverse complement strand
ATACCACATTATCGTTGGGGGGATTCATGTGAAGAAGATGAAATTTTTACCTGCTGCACTTTTGGTTAGTTCTCTCGTTCTGTCGATCGTAAGCGGCTGTGGTTCGACCGCTGCTCCTTCTTCTAGCAGCAACAGTGCGACACCCGCACCTGCTGATGCGAATGCTGGCGGTTCTTCTGCTCCTGCCCCAGCCCCTGCTGCTGAGGAAAAGATGCAGCTGATCAACGAAGGCAAGCTGACGTTCGCTATGAGTGGACTGATCAAGCCGCTGAACTACAAGGATACGAACGGCGAGCTGACCGGCTTTGACGTTGAGATCGGCAAGGAGATTGCCAAGCGCATCGGCCTTGAGCCGAACCCTGTCACCAATCCGTGGGAAACGATTTTGCAAGGCTTGAAGGGGAAAAAGTATGATGCCATCATCGGCAGCATGACGCACACCGAAGAGCGTGCCAAGCAAGTAGACTTCACAGATCCGTACTACATCTCCGGCGGGCAGATTTTTGTCAAGGATACCAACGATGCGATCAAATCAAAGGATGACCTGAAAGGAAAAATCATCGGTGTCGTACAAGCTTCCACGCACAAGGAGGCTGCCGTGAAATTGACCGATCCAGACAAGGTCAAAGGCTATCCGAGCGACATTTACGCGCTGCAGGATCTGGCCCCTGAACGTGTTGATGCCGTCATTACAGACCGTGTCGTCGGCTCCTCGGCGATCAAGGAGCAAGGGCTGAAAATCAAGCCGATCGGTGAGGTGCTGAACGTGGAAAACATTGCGATTGCCGTGAACAAGGACAACCCGGTATTGACCAAAAAAATCAATGAGGCCATCAAGGCAATGGTAGAGGATGGGACCTATGAGAAAATCAGCATGAAGTGGTTTGGTGCCAACCTGCTGAAGTAGGAAGAGTCTTTTTGCAAGACAAAGGCGGTGCGCTAGCAGCTACTCTAGCGCACCTTTCCTTCTACGATCACCCCCTAAACACGACCCTAATCCTGCAGGAGGTGTGCCCAGCATGATGTTTTTCCAAAGCATATTTGATATTTTCAGCCATCATGGAGCGGCCTTTTTAAAGGCTACCTGGACGACCGTCTCTCTCACCGCTGTTTCTCTTGTCATTGCCTCGGTGATTGGATTGGTCTTTGCCTTTTTCAAGGTATCCAGTGTATTTCTGTTGCAAAAGATCGCCGACACCTACATATTCCTCGTCCGCGGGATGCCGTTGATCGTTCAGCTGATGTTTTTATATTACGGGATTTCCAGTGTCATCGTTCTCAGCGATTTTACGGCCGGCGCGCTTGCGCTGGGCATTCACTCCGGTGCCTACATTGCCGAGATATTCCGCGGGGCGATCCAGTCGATCGATCGTGGCCAGATGGAGGCGGCGCGCTCGCTTGGGATGCCGTACGGGCTGGCGATGAGACGCGTGGTCCTGCCGCAGGCGTTCAAGCGGGCGATTCCGCCGTTGGGCAACCAGTTTATCATCGGGCTGAAGGATTCATCGCTGGTCGCCTATATCGCGGTGACCGAGCTGTTCAACCACGCGCTGTCTGCACAGGCGGAAAACTACATGCCGTTTGAGACATATTTCGTCGTCGGAATGTACTATCTGGCGCTTGTCGCTATTTTCACGTATATTTTGCATAGAGTCGAGAAGCGGCTGGATACGACGAAGAGCGTGGTCAAGGTGGACAAAGGGAAGGAGATTGCGGCATGATAAAGGTGCGAAATCTATCCAAATCGTTTGGCAGTCTGCAAGTGTTGAAGCAAATCGATTTGGAAATCAAAAAATCGGAAGTGGTCGTGCTGATCGGCGCATCCGGTTCGGGAAAAAGCACGCTTTTGCGCTGTCTGAACTTTTTGGAAATGAAGGACGGCGGCGACATCGAGATTGGCGGACAGCTGATCGATACGAACAATACAAACCTGAACAAGGTTCGCGAGCATGTGGGCATGGTGTTTCAGCATTTCAACCTGTTCCCGCACATGACGGTGCTTGAGAACGTTATCGAAGCGCCTGTTCATGTGAAGAAGCGGGACAAAAAAGCGGCGACGGAGAAAGCGATGCAGCTTTTGCAGCGGGTTGGACTTACTGACAAGGCAAACCAGTATCCCGAGCAGCTGTCAGGGGGGCAAAAGCAGCGGGTGGCGATTGCCCGGGCGCTGGCGATGGAGCCGGACGTCATGCTGTTTGATGAGCCGACCTCGGCGCTTGACCCGGAGCTGGTCGGCGAGGTGCTGGCAACCATGAAGGATTTGGCTCGCGAGGGAATGACGATGGTCGTGGTAACACATGAGATGGGCTTTGCCCGTGAGGTAGCGGACCGTGTGATTATGCTGGCGGATGGAGAGATGGTCGAGGAAGGGCATCCGAAAGACTTCTTCACGAATCCGAAGCATGAGCGGACGCGCCGATTTTTGCAGCAAATCTTGTAGACGATGGGGTGTTAGGAAATGCTGAACAGCCGTGAAGAAATCATGCAGCTAACAGACGAACTGGTGAAGGTGGAGAGCGTTGTCAATACATCAGGTGAAATTGATGTAGCTCAGCACTTATTGAAGCATTTGCAATCATTTCCCTACTTCCAGCAAAATCCGCAGCAGGTGATCATCTCCCGTACGGTAAACGATGAGGTGGAGCGCTACAATGTGCTTGCGTACGTCAAGGGCACCAAGCAGCCCAGCAACAAAACCGTCATTTTGATGGGGCATATCGACACGGTAGGGTTTGAGGATTACAACCATTTGAAAAACGTCGCGTGCAACCCGCCTGAGCTGATGAAAGCGCTCAAGCATGAGCCGCTCCCGGAGCTTGTTCGCCAGCAGCTTGAGTCGGGCGAGTGGCACTTTGGCCGCGGGACGGTTGACATGAAAGCGGGCGTGGCCAGCCACGTCTATTTGCTGAAATATTATTCCGAGCATCCCGAGGAGCTGGCTGGTAACCTGGTGCTGCTGGCGGAATGCGATGAAGAGGACAGCTCGCACGGTGTGCTTTCCTCGCTCAAGGATTTGAAAAAATGGCGGGAGGAGCATGGCTTCGAGTACATTGCCTTGATCAACTCCGACTTTGTGGCGCCGCGTTATGAGGGCGACCCGAACCGGTACATTTATAAAGGGACAGTCGGCAAGCTGCTGCCGTCGTTTTTGATCACCGGGTATGAGACACATGCAGGCTCGGCCTTTGAGGGGCTTGATCCGAACTTTATCGCGGCTGAGTTGACACGGCAAATTTGCTACAACCCGGATTTGTGCGACGAAGCCTACGGCGAGACGCCCGTACCGCCGGTGTCGTTAAAGCAGACCGATTTCAAGCCGACCTATACGATCCAGACGGCGCTTTCCGCCTATGTGTATTACAACTTTTTCATCCATACGTGGTCGCCGAAGGAAGCGCTGGGCATTTTGAAGGAGCAAGCGGAGATCGCCTTTGAAAACGGCTTGAACCTGCTGCGTGAGCGCCATCGCATTTTCTGTGAGCGCAGCGGCCAGACGTGGAAGGAGCTCCCTTGGAAAACCCGCGTGCTGGTGTATGAGGAGATGAAAAAGCAGCTTGTCGAGGAGAATGGCGACAAGTTCCTCACCCATATGAAGGCGTTCAAGGAGGAGCTGCTCAAGGACAAGAGCCTTGATGTACGCATGTTCTCCGCCCGCGTCGTGGAGGAGGAATGGAAATGGATGAAGGACAAGAGCCCGGCGATTATTCTGTTCTACTCCTCGCTCTATTCGCCGCGCATCGAGCTTGTCGGCAAGGATGAGCGCGAGCAGAACCTGATCAATGCGCTCGAGCAAGCGGTTGAGACCATCCAGCCGCATTATCCGCATCCGATCGTGACCCGCAACTTCTTCCCGTATGTATGTGATATGAGCTGTGTTGCTTTGAGCGATGATGAAGAAGGGATTCTCGCCATCGAGGATAACAATCCAAGCTGGGGGACGAAGCATTACGTTGAGTATCAGGATATCCGCGATATCAATGTGCCTTGCATCAACATCGGACCGTATGGCTACGATGCCCACAACCGCTACGAGCGTTTTGAGGTTGCGTATTCGGCTGACATAGTGCCGAACGTAACCAATGAAATCATCAAGCGGCTGTTGTAAACGAAGCAAGCAAACAACCGGCTGGTTTCCTGAGGGAGACCAGCTTTTTTTCATTGCATGTGGATGCTCTTTCCTCAGTGAACGGAACGTATCATATCTGGAATCGGGTTTTTGTGGTACGATGGAGGGCAAATGGTAAGAGTTGGAGGAGAGGATACAATGAAACGGACGATGTACGTTCTTTTGACAGCCTGCGTACTGGCGATGTCTCCGGTTGGGGCGCTTCATCCTGCTCCGGCTGCAGCACAAGGAGCCAATTGGGACGAAGCCAGCTATGTGGGGCAGGTGAGCGGGAAGACCCGTTTTTACCGTGATGGTTCCTCCAAGCAGTTGCTCATGGTCCAAGGGACCAAGCAGGTCATTCTTCATACGACGAAACTCGGCATTTTGTTGACCCCGCATGTGTATCCGGTTCCCGGACAGGCGGAAAAATATGTAGTCTGGTTTGAGGAACAGCAAGGGGCGACCGTAACCAATCGCCTGTTTGTGGTGAATCCGGACGGAACGCGTTTTGAGATTGCCAATTTGCCGCAG
>JBLNEJ010000150.1:0-6364 GCA_050262535.1 Clostridia bacterium | reverse complement strand
AGGTAACGAACGATTTGTCGAACTATACAAAAGCGAATTTCCTGTCTGAAGTCGGCAAACTCACCCCGATGTTTATCCGCTTCTCCACCGTCGCAGGCGAGCTTGGTTCCTCCGATACGGTGCGAGACCCGCGCGGATTCGCCGTGAAGTTCTATACCGAAGAAGGCAATTACGATTTGGTCGGCAACAACACGCCGGTTTTCTTTATCCGCGATGCGATCAAATTCCCTGACTTCATCCATACACAGAAGCGTCATCCGCAAACCCATCTGAAAAACCCGAATGCTGTGTGGGATTTCTGGTCGCTCTCTCCTGAATCTTTGCATCAGGTCACCATTTTGATGTCTGATCGTGGAATTCCCGCAACATTCCGGCATATGCATGGCTTTGGCAGCCATACGTTCAAGTGGGTAAATGCCGAAGGGCAAGCGGTGTGGGTCAAATATCATTTCAAAACAGAGCAGGGAATCAAGAACCTTGACGTTGCACTCGCCGCGAAAATCGCGGGTGAAAACCCTGACTATCATATCGAGGATCTTTTCAATGCGATCGAAAAGGGAGACTATCCTTCCTGGAAGCTTTGCGTACAGATCATGCCGCTTGAGGATGCCAACACGTATCGCTTCGATCCATTTGATGTGACAAAGGTATGGTCGCAAAAAGACTACCCGCTGATTGAGGTCGGCCGTATGGTGCTAAACAAAAATCCGGAAAACTATTTCGCCGAAGTAGAGCAGGCCACATTCTCCCCAGGCTCCTTTGTTCCGGGTATCGAAGCCTCCCCTGACAAAATGCTGCAAGGGCGCCTGTTTGCATACTCGGATGCCCATCGTTATCGGGTCGGAGCCAATCACAACGCGTTACCGATCAACCGCCCGAAATCGGAAGTGAACAACTACCAGCGCGATGGCCAGATGCGATTCGATTCCAATGGCGGCGGTTCCGTCTACTATGAGCCGAACAGCTTGGGCGGACCGAAGGAAACCTCGGAAAACAAAGCCGAAGCCTATGAGGTTTCCGGGGTTGCCGACAGCGTAGCCTATGATCATCACGACCATTACACCCAGCCGGGCGACCTGTACCGTCTGATGAGCGAAGAGGAGCGTGCCCGCCTTGTGCAAAACATCGTCAGCTCCCTGAACATAGTGGAAAAAGACGAGATCAAGCTGCGTCAAATCAGCCATTTTTACAAGGCTGATCCCGAATACGGCAAGCGTGTCGCTGCAGGTCTCGGATTGTCGGTGCCGGAAAGCGAATAAAACGTTGTGAATAAAAATCGACCCTATAAGTTGGCTGCAGTGCTGGGGAGAAGCAGGTTTCCAGCTGCGCTAAGGTCTTCACCCTGCATGGAAACCTGCTTCTCCTGCGATCTATTGTGGTTTCTACCTGCCATTTGTCATGTGCATCCATGGAACGTCAGGGAATGTCCATGCGCTAGAAGAGGCAATGCCCTTGAGAATCGCAGCCAAAGAGAAGATAGATGCTTCCATGTGGTGCACTCAGTGAAGATTGACGAAGATTAAAAGCTGGTGAGGAAAAGGGAGAAAACAGCGAGGGCCTTGGGACACCGGCCCAGGCGTAATGGAAAAAGCGGAACACGCCCTGCGTCCAACGTGTCAATCTTCCTCGAATCGGCATGTTTTGGACGTATGTTCCGCTTTTGGAATGAAGCCGCCCAGGAATGACCCCAGCGCAAGTGTCCCACCGCCCGGAGCATTTTCTCCCTTTTCCTCCTCTCCACGATCCCCCAACCATGAACGAACAAGCATCCCGTTTCACGATCAAACGTGGCGTGGGATGCTTGTTTTCTTCTGTTATTTCCTTGTAAAAGCGGAGCTGCAAAAAATCGCAAAATGACTTTCGGGACAACCCCTTTTTCTTGAAAAATGGGCTTCCTCCTATCCAAAGTTAGGATAGTGAGTACTTTTTCTAAGGAGGTATTTTTCGCCGTTCCTCACTTTTGCTAGGTGCGTGGCATGGCGGAATTGGCTACCATAACAGTTGTTCCACATTATGCCAATCAGAGTAGAGAGGGTAGAACGAGTATGAGTGCCACACAATCAACAGGTCTAAAGGGGTTTGTTCGAAGTACGTCATTTGGTCATTTTATTTTAAGCTGCATCTTTCTCAACGCGGTCATCATCGGTCTGCAAACATACCCAGCAATTAATGCCGCTTACGAATCGCTGTTCAACAAGCTCGATCTCATTCTTTTGTCCATTTTTTCCATCGAAATGATTTTGAAAATCATCGTTGATCGCGGGAGCTATTTCCGTGACGGGTGGAATCTGTTTGACTTCACCATCATCCTGGGCAGTATCGCCTTCATGCAATCTCCGTTTATCAGCGTCCTGCGGATTCTTCGCGTACTGCGGATTTTGCGTACAATTTCCTCGATCCGCTCGCTTCGCCGGATTGTAACCTCCTTGTTTATGGCTGTTCCAACGATCGGAAGCATCTCGCTTTTGATGCTGATCGTGTTTTACATCTATGCGATTATTGGGTCAACCCTGTACGGTGCCCTCTCTCCCAAATATTTCGGAGACCTTTCCTCCTCGATGGTAACGCTGTTTCAAATTGCGACCTTTGACGATTGGGCAAATATCTATCGTCCCATCGCTGAATCTTCGCCAACCTCCGTCCTTTATTTTGTCAGCTTTATTTTGATCGCCGTTTTTGTCATGCTGAATCTGGTGGTCGGGGAAATCGTCAACAACGCCTCCAAAATACCGTCTGATGTCGAGGATGAGCTGGCCGAAATGGAGCAGGATTTGCATGCAATCAAAGAGGACGCCTCTGAAATTCATCAGCTCAGACAAGAGGTGCTGGAATTAAAATACTTGCTACTGGAGGAAAGACAGAAGCGAGAAGTCGCCAGCGCGGGACGCAGTTGATCGGGTCATGAGATTCCTCCAAAATTCGCAGCCGCATTTCTGAGGTCACAGATACGACCTCCCCATCAACGATCGCAATTTGCGTTATTTTACCAATCCTCTGGCATTGTGAGATCACTAGCTCTCCACAAAGGAATCAAAATGACAAGTCGTAAGTAAACCCAAAAACCTCGATTTCCGTTAGCGTACGGAAAATCGAGGTCTTTTTTGCATCCAAGCCCTTGACGTGGGTTTTATGTCATTTGGCTAGCGTCACCCATTCAATCTTTGAAAGTATACATCCTATTAAAATTGTGCAAATGACAAGGAATAAAAGCCCTGTCCTTTTTTTGTTGCAACCATACGATAGAGTACATTGGTTCAGTTGTCCAAAAAGAATGCGATCTCAAAACCATAGTAAATTCAAGCATGATTTCAGAACCAATGAATAACTAACATAAGGTTGTGAAGTTATGTCCGATCAACAGTGTGGATGTCAGAAATGTAAAAAGAAATTAAAAGAACTTCAATTACAACTTCAATTCCAGCTCCAACAGCAACAACAACTTCAATTCCAACTTCAACAACAACAACAAAAACAAGAACAACTTCAATCCCAACTCCAACAGCAACAACAAATCCAGTCACAGGCACAGGCCCAAAATGACACAGATATTATCAAAGATATAGGCAACCCGACTATTAATGTGAATGTAGACTGTGATCACAAGAAACGTAAGAAAGACCATCGTAAGAAATCACATGACTGTTGTTGTGATCATAGGAAACTTGATGACTGCTGCCATGGTCATATGAAACATGATGACTGTTGTTGCAAGCTGGAGAGACGCGTTAATAACCCGGCAAATGATATAACTAATTTTCCACGAATAACCCAAAGCGAGACAAGCTTGGCCCATTTTAAGGATTTTATCCTTTATGGATTCAATGATAGTAATGACTTTCCTCCTAGTTTTTCAGGCTTTGCTTATTCGAATGATTTGGGTAAAACCTGGACTGACGGTGGTTCTATACCAGTAAATCCAGGAGGTCGAAATTTTGGTGATCCTGTTATAGCTGTAGATAGAAATGGTGTATTCTATTATGGTCAGATTGGGCAAGAAATTGTTGGGACTGTTTTACAAAGTGTAATCAGTGTTTCAACCGGAACGATTACTCCAACCGAAACAATCACAATGAATCTTCCTCAAGTTGTAGGACGCGGGCAAAACCCTGCTCCTGGTACTAACCAAGATAAAGAATGGATTACGGTAGGTCCTGATGCTAATAATCCGGGGAATGAAGCACTGTATATTACGTGGACTGATTTTACTGCTACCCCGTCCCCCAATATTCGATTTTCAAAATATACTACTGGCGTCACCTTAACTCCGATTATTACAGATCAAGTAATTGTCACGGGTGGTACCAATTTTGTTACAGGGTCAAATGTAGTGGTAGATGATCTCGGAGGTATTTATGTCTTTTATGAAGAAACATCGGCATTTAATACATTGGGTCAGCCAAACCGTACCATTCGTATGGTTAAATCCATTAACGGTGGGATTAGTTTCCCAATCAACGTGGCCGTTTCAACTCCTTTCGATGCAGCAGCAACCACCACAGGGCCTTGTGGACGTCCTTCTATCGAAGTTGATAATTCTAGACAGGTTCGTATGAATGAATTCCCTCAAGCCGCGATCGCGCCAGATGGTACGATTTATGTAGTATGGAATGCGGGCAGAGTGATTGGAACGACGACCTTTATTGATATCTTTTTAGCCTTTAGTACTGACAAGGGAAATACCTGGAACAGGGTGAATGCAACTCCTAATAATATCGCTTTTTCGTTTTTTCCGTCCGTTGCGGCAAATAAAAATGGAGCCCACATTCAGTACAATCGTTTTAATGACCGTGGTGGTAGCGTTGGCGGAATAGGCGATGGGACATTCGCGATTTTCACGAAAAGCTTTTCTCTTTGTGGTGGTTTCACGAAAGAGAGAATGGTAAGTACCGAATATTCTCCTGTGCCGGTTAACAATCCTAGCCCTGATACTGCCAACTGTTATATGGGGGATTATAATCAAATTATTACTGGGCCCGGCAATTGTTTACTTCACTCCTGGGGTGATAATCGCGATGTTATTAATGTAGGGGGTAATCTACGGGATAATCCTGATGTCTTCTTTGCGATAACAATCCCAGATCAGAAGGACCATCACTGTGGTTGTGATTAACCTGGCGACATTCCAAACAGCAGGGAGCCACAAAATCGCAAAAGCTTCATATAATGTAGAGAATTTACAGAAAAGAGGTGATTTTATCAATGGATTGTAAACCTTGTGAAAATCAAATAGTAAATGAAAATGAAAATAGCATCATGAATCAGACAAATTTTAGCAAATTCATTTTTGCACCGATTCCCGAGCATATTATATTCGAGGGATTCGACACGAATTTATCCAAGCAACAGAACGATTAGTTTTCAATATAAACGATATAACAGACCCAGAGCCAAGCTTACCCATAATGAGTGCAGCGGACACTTTACACTCCTGAATAGATGAATTACATGGGTAACGGCAAGATCTACCGCTCAGACACCCTCTATTTTTGTCCCAAGAAGGTCCGAAGAGTATGCAAATGCAAAAAAATTCTTGCACTAGAAAGAAAAAAGCCGCTTATACCGTAGCTTTCGCCTATGGTACGAACGGCTTCCTCTTTTTATTTAAACCATCCCTTTTCCTTAAAACGCATGATCGCCTCGACCCGATTGCTTACATTGAGCTTGTCAAGGATCACGGAGATGTAGTTACGAACGGTTCCGGTTGTAATATACAGCTGGCTGGCGATTTCCTTCGTGTTTTTCCCGTCAGCGATCAGGCCAAGCACTTCACGCTCCCGCTCGGTCAACGGGTTTTCTTCCCCATAGGCATCATCCACCAGCTCTGATGCATAAATCCGACGGCCAGCCATGATGCTGCGAATGGAGCTGGCCAGCTCCTCGCTTGGGCTGTCCTTGAGCAAGTAGCCGTGGGCACCCGCCTTGATCGCACGTTCAAAGTAACCGGAGCGGGCAAACGTCGTGAGAATCATCACTTTGCAGCCTGACCCCCGCAGTTCCTCCGCTGCCTCCAGTCCGCTTTTCACCGGCATCTCGATATCCATGATGCAAATATCCGGCTTGTGCAGATGGACAAGCTTCACCGCATCCTCGCCATTGCTTGCCTTTGCCACTACCTGCATATCCTCTTCCAAATCCAGCAGGGAGGCAAGCGCCCCTAGCAGCATCCGCTGGTCTTCAGCGATTACGATTCGAATCATGCTCCCGCCTCCTTATCCGGTTGATTGAACATGTAAGGCACTTTTATGATGACGGTCAGACCTTGATTGGACACAAGCTCCATGCTTCCATTGACGAACTCCAGCCGCTCCTTCATTCCTCGTAAACCGTTTCCATGGCACCGCTCTGTTGCGTCGGGCAATCCGAT
>JBLNEJ010000149.1:0-3288 GCA_050262535.1 Clostridia bacterium | reverse complement strand
TGCCCCGGGAAACCTGCTGGGCTTGCCTCAATACGATGGAGATGGAACGGCTTTTCCCTTGGATTTCGGAAAAATTGAGGTCTTTCGGTTCATTCGTCAGCACATATGCCAGCCTGCGCATATCTGCCATTTTTCGGAAAGACGCGACGACGCCGACTACTTTCTCATTAATGTGAATCGGGCGGGCGGTGACGATGAAGTGCATTTCATGGCCTTCAAGCAGATAACGTTCCTCTTGTTCGATATAGCCTTTTCCGGTTTCAAGAACGTTCATCATCGGGGATTGTTCCCAAATATCGGTCAAGGGCGTACCGATTAACGTCTCTTTTGTCCGCTTGATCAATTGCTGGGCGGTTTGATTGCAGGTTGTAATGATGCCCTTTTCGTCGATGGCAAGAATGCCTTCATGAATCGCTTCAATGAGGACCTCCTGCTGATGAACCGTTTTGAGCCAGTTATTCAAGGCAGCTTGCTCGGCGATGGTGTTGGTCAACAGCTCGGACATGCGCTGCAGGAAGGTAAGCAGGGCAATTTTGTTGGAAATCAGCGTACGGTGCTGTGATTCGTTGAATGCAATCAGACCGATGATGCCAATGACTTTCCCTTCATAATGAATCGGGGTACACAACTCAGCAAGCTCTTCGGCTTTTCCATCGAGCACGGAGGGGTCGTAGGAAGGGTCATTTTGCACATCTTCGACTATGAAGGGCTGGTTCGTTTTCAATACGCGTCCATAGAGAAAGCCTGCTTCTTTTTGGCCACCCTCTTCTTTGGTGTTGATTTTCTTGTGATATTTGCCTGTGCCTGCAATGATCGTCATGGAATCGTCCACGATTTCCGTTTCAATTTGCAAGGCGGCGGAGATTGCTTCTGCGACTTGCTGTGCCGTTTGCTGAATCTCCTTTAAAAAACTCATCCATTCACCTCCGAAATTGATTTATCCTCTTAACTTTATCACAAACTTATCAAATGTGAGAACCAATATGATCAAAAAATTCTGCCAATAAGACAAAGAGAAAGCCGGCCCTTGTCAAAAAGGACCGGCTGTATGATTAGCCATTGATCACATGAAGCTCCTTGACATAGCGGTTGCGCGGATGTTCCCGGCACTCGGCAGAGCAGGAACGCTGGTGCTCAATCTCGCATTCCTCGCAGCAAACCATCTGCAGGTTGCATTCCGGATTGGCACAATTGACATAACGGTCTTCTTCCTTGCCGCAGAAGCGGCATTTTCCGACGACGATATCTTCATCCGTATGATTGATCGGCACGGAGATCCGTTCGTCGAATACATAGCATTTTCCGTCCCAAAGGTGACCTTTCACTTCCGGGTCCTTGCCGTAGGTGACGATACCGCCATGCAATTGGGAAACGTCCTTGAAGCCTTCGCGAATCCGGAAACCGGACAGCTTCTCGCAGCGAATGCCGCCTGTGCAATAGGTGAGGATCTTTTTGTCCTTGTGCTGGCTCAGGTTTTGACGAATCCATTCAGGAAACTCGCGGAAGGAGCGAACCTCGGGACGAATTGCATTGCGGAAATGCCCGATATCGTATTCATAGTAATTGCGACCGTCGAGCACGATGACATCTTCCTGCTGCAGTGCCTCATGGAACTGGGCAGGGGAGAGGTAGTTGCCGGTCAGGTGGTTTGGATCGATGTCTTCCTCCAGCCGGAACGTGACGAGTTCTTTACGCGGACGGACAAACATTTTTTTGAATGCATGCGAATCCTCTTCGTCGATTTTAAAGAATGTGTCATGGAAGCGAGGATCTTGTCGCATATGCTCCATGTAGGCATCCGTTTGCTCGATGGTACCAGATACTGTGCCGTTGATTCCTTCCTCGGCAATGAGGATGCGGCCCTTCAAGCCCAAATCCTTGCAAAATTGCAGATGCTGTGCGGCATATTCTTCATAATTATCAATGTGCACATATTTGTAATATAGTAGCACGCGATATGGTTTTTGTTCAGTCATTGTCAAGCTACACCATCCTGTATGATAATTGATGTTTCCTTGGTTGACGGTTTTACCCGTAATTACTAGAATAACATTTTTAGCGAAAAAATGCATAACCTCATTTTGCCGACGAATAAGACTTTTTACCTCTTTACGAAATCGCTCGTATCAAGTATATACACGAAGCCTTTTTTGGAATCAACATATTGTGTCAGTTTTGTCGAAAAATTTAAAGTGTATCAATATGTTGATAGACTCAGAGCGACTATGGTAAAGTAATCAAAGTTAATTGATAGCGGCTGGCACGCGTTGTCAGACCGACGGGGATGGGG
Organism: Clostridia bacterium; assembly: GCA_050262535.1. GTDB lineage: Bacteria > Bacillota > Bacilli > Brevibacillales > Brevibacillaceae > Brevibacillus_D. The sequence goes on along the minus strand of JBLNEJ010000149.1, from coordinate 998 downwards.
GAACCGAGAAGATGACGATGACTGCAACCATAACCATTAAGAAGCGCAACGGGGAAACAGAGCCTCTAGATGTTGAGAAGATGAGAAAAGTCATTTCCTATGCGTGCGAGGATTTTACGGAATTCACTCCAGAGCAGCTGGAGAGAGATGCGCACGTGCAATTCCGTGATGGCATGACAACCAAAGAAATCCAGCGGACCTTGATTCAGGCCGCCGTTGAAAAAACGAGTGTGGAAGAGCCGAACTGGCAGTTCGTGGCTGCACGACTGTTGGCCTATGATCTTTACAAGGAAGCGGCGATCAACCGCAATTATACAAGTGAAACGGGATACGGACCTTACTATGCGTTGATTCAAACGCTGACAGAGCAAGGGCTGTATGGTACATATTTGCTCGAGCATTACACCGAGGACGAGATCCATGAGTTGGGCGCGTATATCAAACCGGAGCGGGACAAGCTGTTTAATTACGCGGGACTGCGCCTTTTGGCAGACCGCTATCAAATGAAAAGCCTTGATGGCGGTGTCATGGAATTGCCACAGGAGCGGTTCATGGTCATTGCCATGCACTTGGCAATGAAAGAAAAGAACCGTCTCAAGCATGCAAAGGATTTTTATGATATTCTGTCAAAGCTGGAGATTACCGTTGCGACACCGACGCTCACCAATGCGGGAACACCGCATCATCAGCTTTCATCCTGCTTTATCGATACAGTTGATGATTCCTTGGTAAGCATTATGGGAACAGCCGGTGCGTCATCGATGGTTTCCAAATTTGGTGGTGGCGTAGGGATTTATCTGGGCAAGGTGCGCAGCAGAGGTGCTTCTATCCGTGGGCATAAAGGGGCATCCGGCGGGATCGTTCCGTGGACGCGCTTGTATAACCAGATCGCAATCAGTGTTGACCAATTGGGTACGCGTGCAGGTGCATTTGCCATCTACCTGGATATTTGGCATGCCGACATTCTCGATTTCCTCAACCTGAAAACGAACAACGGC
>JBLNEJ010000148.1:0-3458 GCA_050262535.1 Clostridia bacterium | reverse complement strand
TGCATCGCGCGGTACGGGGAGCTGACCGAACAGGTTCGCAAGCGGCTGGATCACGAGCTGTCCGTCATTTCAGGAACAGGCTTTACTCATTACTTTTTGATCGTTTGGGATTTCATGCGCTATGCCCATGAGCACGGCATTCCAACCGGACCGGGACGGGGCTCGGCAGCAGGCAGCCTTGTGGCGTATTCATTGCGAATTACGAACGTGGACCCGCTGCGCTTTCAGCTGCTGTTCGAACGGTTCCTGAACCCGGAACGCGTGACCATGCCCGATATTGATATCGATTTTTCCATTGAACGCCGTGATGAAGTCATCCAGTACGTCGCGGACAAGTACGGCAGAGACCGTGTCGCGCAGATCATTACGTTCGGTACGTTGGCAGCGCGCGCGGCGGTTCGCGATGTCGGACGCTCGCTTGGGCTTTCGCTCGGACTTGTCGATCGGGTAGCCAAAATGATTCCCCAGTCACCCGGCATGACGCTGGAAAAGGCGATGGCGCTCAATCCCGAAATCGGCAAGCTCGCCTTGCAAAACGCCGAGGTCGCCAAGCTGATCGAGGCGGCCAGAGGTCTCGAAGGCCTGCCACGCCATGCGTCGACACATGCCGCCGGCGTTGTCATAAGCCGCGGACCGCTGACCGAATACGTACCATTGCAGCAAGGCAGCGAAGGGTTGGCGCTGACCCAATATCCGATGGAGGTACTGGAAGCGGTCGGCCTGCTGAAAATGGACTTCCTCGGTTTGCGCAACCTGACGATTATCCAGGAAACGCTTCGCCATCTTGAGGAAGAGGGCATTCATCTTGATTTGGACCATCTTCCGGGCGACGATGAGAAAACGTTTCGCATGCTCAGCCGGGGGGAGACGACCGGAATTTTTCAGCTTGAGTCTGCGGGCATGCGCAATGTGCTGCGGGAACTGAAGCCGACGACGCTGGACGATATTTTTGCCGTGCTTGCCCTGTACCGTCCCGGCCCGATGGAGATCATTCCTGAATACATCCGCGCCAAGCACGGGATTGCCAAGGTGCAGTACGCCCATCCCGTTTTGGAGCCGATCTTGTGTGAGACATACGGCTTCATGATCTATCAGGAGCAAATCATGCAAATCTCGTCGAAAATGGCCGGATTTTCTCTTGGCGAGGCCGATATTTTGCGCCGCGCCGTGGGCAAGAAGAAGCGGGAGCTTTTGGCCGAACAGCGGGAAAAATTCGTTGCAGGCAGCGTCCGTCAAGGCTACGACGAGCAGCTTGCCCACCATATTTATGATCTGATTGTCAAATTCGCTGATTACGGCTTTCCAAAGGCACACTCGGTGGCCTATGCCATCATCGCCTACCAGATGGCTTATTTGAAAGCGAATTACCCGATCGCCTTCATGGCTGCGCTGATGAGCATGTCCATCGGCAGCCAGAGCAAAATCGCCGAATATGCCGAGGAAGCCAAGCGTCTGGGCATCATACTGCTGCCACCTGATGTGAACCGTAGCAAGGCAGGTTTTTTTCCGGAGGAAGGCGGCATTCGTTTCGGGCTGGCCGCAGTGAAAAACGTGGGCTACGGCGCCATCGACCAGATCACGACCGAGCGGGAAGGAGAGCCGTATCGGGATTTGTTCGACTTCTGCACGCGTGTCGATGGGCGGCTGGTTAATCGTCGCGTGATCGAATCGTTGATTTTGGCTGGGGCGCTGGAATGTTTGCCAGGTCACCGTTCCCAGCAGCTGGTGCTGCTCGATGAGGCGATGGGCAAGGCTGTGTCCAAGCGCCAGGAGCGCAGCGGTGCACAACTGAACCTGTTTGCGGCGATGGAAGAGGACACGGCGGATCGGAATGCACCGGCTTCAACCGGTTCAGCCTCCAACGGCTATCCCGACGTCCCTCCGTTTAGCCAGGTGCAGCAACTGAAGGAAGAGCGCGAATTGCTCGGCTTGTATCTCTCCGGGCATCCGCTGGACGAATACGCGATGTTTGCCGGGCGTCCGGAAGTCAGCACGATCGCGGCGCTGTACGAAGCCAAAAAAGATCAGCAGGTCAAGGTGGTCGGCATGCTGCTCGATTTCAAGCGCATCCAGACCAAAAAAGGAGACCCGATGGCCTTCCTCACGCTCGAGGACAAAACCGCGCTGATCGAAGCGGTCGTCTTTCCACAGGTATATGCCAAGCATGCCGAATTGATCGAGAAGGAGCGACTTGTCGTGACAGAAGGCAGAGTGGATGTGCAGGAGGACGTGCCGAAGCTGCTTGTCTCCCGACTGTGGGATTTGACCGCCGTGCCCAAACCAACGACAGAGCCGGTGCTGTTTATCAAAATCTCCGCCTCGCAGGAGCACGATTCGACACTCTCGATGCTCCAAGAGCTTTTTGTCGGAAAAAAAGGAACGATTCCCGTCGTGCTTTATTATGAGGGGAAAAAGCAGTCAATCCGCCTGCCGGAGACGATCCGCATCACAGTGGACGAACCGTTTCTGGCGAAAGCGCGAGATATTGTGGGACATGGCAACGTAATATTGAAAGAAATGGCAATAAATTGGGGAGGATGAAGAATGTCCTCCTTTTTTTCTTTTTTTCCGCAGGTTTACAGATTGAAACGTTTTGATATAATGAGTACATAATTTTAAAAAGTGGTCAGACCACTAGACAAGCGGAGATATCCGATAGGTGAGACAGGAGTGATGGATGGATGTCCAAATTAAGAGATGAAGCACTAGAATTGCATAAGAACGCCAAAGGCAAGCTGGAGACGGTTTCCAAGGTTCCCCTGCGCAACGCTTATGATCTGAGCTTGGCGTATTCACCAGGTGTAGCAGAGCCATGCAAGGATATTTTCGACGATGTCTCCAAAGTGTACGATTACACGATGAAAGGCAACACGGTTGCTGTCGTAAGCGATGGCACGGCGGTGCTCGGGCTCGGCAATATCGGTCCTGAAGCAGCAATGCCGGTTATGGAAGGCAAAGCGGTGCTGTTCAAAGGCTTTGCCGGTGTAGATGCATTTCCGATCTGCTTGAAGACTAATGATATTGACAAAATTGTAGAAACAGTCAAACTGCTTGAGCCAACGTTCGGCGGTGTGAACCTGGAGGATATCGCGGCACCTGCATGCTTCGAAATCGAAGAGCGCCTGAAAAAGGAATGCAATATCCCGGTTTTCCACGATGACCAACATGGTACGGCAATTGTAACGGCTGCCGGCCTGATCAACGCGCTCAAAGTGGTGAACAAGAAGCTTGAAGACATTCGCGTTGTTGCCAATGGCGCTGGTGCTGCCGGCATCGCGATCATGAAGCTGCTGGTCAGCATGGGCGTGAAGGAAGTCATCATGTGCGATACGAAAGGGATCGTGTATGAAGGCCGCACGTATGGTATGAACGCTGTGAAGGAAGAGATGGCAAAAATTACAAACCACAGCAAGCTGCAAGGCGATCTGGCCGATGCAATGAAGGGTGCTGACGTATTT
>JBLNEJ010000147.1:0-14349 GCA_050262535.1 Clostridia bacterium | reverse complement strand
GCTTGGACGTTTCCGGAGCGAGCACGCAAGCCGGCAAGACGCTGAAGGAGACTCCCGCCTTTCTCGCTGTAGTCGACACGCCCAGCCAAATATGGAAAGTCTCGCTCGACGGGAAGGTTCGCGAGCCGCTCACTTCATTTGAACAGCCCTATGCCACGATGCGATTCCTTGATGAAGAAGGCCGCTATCTGCAGGTAAGCCGCTTTCAGCAATATTGCGAATGCGACGCCGATTATGAACGGCTCTATTCCATCTATGATCGGACGAAAAACACGCTGGAAACCTACCCGGTTGAGCAGGAGAGCAGCTATCAGGGTAAGGGGGAGTTCGTTGCCGATACACGCGGCTTTTTCTACGCCATGCCTGCGCCCGGCATCACGGTTCCTGCGGCAGACACAGCCATCCCGATCAAGCTGGCTGAGTATGTATACGGAAGCGGGTTCAGCAAGGACCGGACGCACGTGTTCCTGGCGGTTGGCAAAGAAGGGCAAGCAGGCGACTTCGACCTGTTGGTCCGTAACCTGAAAACAGGTGAGGAAAAACGCTTTCCCCAAGCATTGAAGGGCAGCCAGCAGACGAGCGAGGTGAGCAACAGCAAAATTCCGGTTGCCTTCTTTGATGACGGCAAGCGCGTTACTTTTTCCATGAGACATCCTGTCGAATACAAGGAGCTGCGCTACCAGTACGAATGGAGCACGAAAGCAGTCTCTGCATGGAAGCCTCCTGTCGCTGACGATGCATGGTCGGGCTACTCCCTGTCAAGCGACGGCATGTATCAGCTGTATCCCAACGCCGGGCTCTTCAAAGACGGGCAGCAAATCGATGAAACGGTTCACGATGGAACATGGCTGAACGGAACACACCAATTCGTCTACATCGCCTTTGATCACCAGTCGACCGAAGACACGCCATACAAAGCGATGATTCACCTGTATGATGCAGATACGAAGAAGGTACGCGTCATTGCTGAAAAGCTGTTCTCCGACACAAGCCTGGTTGGGGCAAGCAAGGACGGCCAATGGATCTATGTGCAAAGCAAAGAAAATTTGAAGAAGTAATTTGGTATTGAAACACCAGGGAGAAAAAGGCCATTACTATTTATTATGATACCAAGAACAAATGTTTGCATACGGATTGAAATATGGTAAAATTGGAAAAAACAGAACACCGGAATGGAGCGAGTACAATGACAAACACACACGACATGATCCTGCGCTACAAGGCGTTTTCCTCGTGGGTCGCAGCCCTGAATGAAATCGATCAATCACTTTGGACACAACCGGTAGAACAAGGAAAATGGTCGGTCAGCCAAATTATCTCCCATCTCATGAACTGGGACCGATACTTGCTTGAAGCTGTCGTGCCAACGATCCGCGACGGCGGTACCGCCATTCATTTTCCCGAATTTGACCCCTATAATCAGCAGGCAGCAAACTATGCCAAATCAGGAATCAGCCAAGCTGCTTTGATTGAAGAAACGATCCGGATGCGAGAACAGCTGGTTGACCAGTTGCTGGCCCTGTCCCCCGAACAATACAACAGACCTATCACGACCAATGGAGTAGCCATCAGCCCACATACCGGTCAGCCGTACACCCTCGCCTACCTTGTGGAAGAGTTTGTCATGCATGATCAACAGCACCAGGCGCAAATCGAACAATTTTTGCAAAAATCAGCGTAAAAATGGAAACATCATGAATCTTCGCGCGTCTCACCAATGAGGTGATAAAATATGATTCAACGTGGTTCCATTACCGTCTGCACCGTGTTCCTGCTGTTCGTATCTGTTTTCTGGCTGCTTCCCTCTTCTGCTTCCGCCTGTTCCTGTGTCGCACCTCCACCGCCAAAGGAAGCACGTGAGCAAGCATCCGCCGTTTTTGCCGGAACGGTGAAGGAAGTCCGATCAACGGACTATGGCAAGCAGGTTCTGTTTGAAGTCCAGACCACCTGGAAAGCTGCCAACCAGTCCCAGGTATTCGTTTCAACTGGCCATGACAGCGCGTCTTGCGGCATCGAATTCCAGAAGGGCGTGTCGTATCTCGTATACGCGCATCCCGATACGTACTATGCCAACAATGGCGAGCTGGCAACCAACCTTTGCACTCGTACCGCCCCTCTAGCCGACGCACAGGCCGATCTCGGAGAACTCGGACAGGGCAGCACCCCGATCGAGACTGTGCAGCTTGAGCAATCCGGCAGCAGCACGTACTTGATTGGGATTGGGATCGCAATCGTCGCTCTTCTCTTGATTGGACTTGTCTGGCGGATGAGAAAGAGGAGAACATAACGTAACGTACATTCGCAATATTAAAAAGGGTTTCAAAAATACAGCATGTCTAAACAGAATAGGAAAAAGGAGAAACAATGGAGCTAACGCGAACCGATCGGCTCAAAGCCGAGCAAAAACGCCGAAAACGAAACAAGCAGCGTTGGGGATTGGCAATCGGCTCATTTCTGCTGGTTATGCTATGTGTTACGTTGGCCTTTGCGATTGTCAAGCTGGAGCTGTTTGACAATATCGGCCATGGACAGACGACGCAACCGGAGCCAGCACCTGATAAAGCCACAGCCGGGGCGGAGAATGACCCTTCTGTCACGCTCTCTTTCGCAGGCGATACGATCATGACCGGCCACGTAGAAACGCTGCTCAAGCAAAAAGGCTTTGACTACCCGTTTTTATACACGAGCACACTGTTCAAGCAGGACGACGTCACAATTGTCAATCTGGAAACGCCGGTGACAACGAAAGGCACGCCAGCTGCCAACAAGGAGTACGTTTACAAATCCCCGCCAGAGGCGATTCCCGCAATGAAAGCTGCCGGAATCGATCTCGTCAATCTGGCGAACAATCATTCCATGGATCAAGGTGTTGACGGTTTGCTGGATACTTTTGCAGCGCTCGATAAGAATGCCATCGAGTACTTCGGGGCAGGAGCCGATGCTGCCCGTGCCTATGCACCCGTTTTGCTCGAACGCAACGGGATCAAAATGGCCTTCTTCGGATTTAGCCGCGTCGTGCCGGAGGTAAGCTGGTACGCCGGGAAAAACAAGCCGGGCATCGCTGTCTCGTATGATCCCGCGCGAGCAGTCGAAGCAATCCGCTCTGTCAGGGATGATGTCGATCTCGTCATTGTCATTGCGCATTGGGGAAAGGAAAAGGTCGATATGCCTGTAGATCACCAGCATGAGCTATCCCGTGCTTATATTGATGCCGGTGCTGATCTGGTAATTGGTGGTCATCCGCATGTTCTGCAAGGGTTTGAGCAGTATGAGAGCAAATGGATTGCCTATAGCCTGGGCAACTTTATTTTTACGCGGGCCGCAGAGCCCAAAACCTGGGAAACGATGGTTCTGCAGGCGACGTGCACGAAGCAATGCGCGTGCACGTTGAAAATGCTCCCGTATCACGCAGAGCTTGGTCAGGCCGTGCCGATGGATAAGGAAAACGGTGCGAAGCTGCGGCAGCGCATTGAGTCCATTTCAAAAAAAGGCGTTCGCATCGAGAATGACGGCTCTATTGTGCAAGTGGAGCAGTAACCTGCGTTTATGCGGAAAATGATATGCCAAGAAAAAAAGGCCCCGGATTGGCGGCCTTTTTTCCTATATCGAAACGCAATGCGCTTAATCAAACACGTTTCCTTCAAGTACACCTTCACGCTGTAAATAGAGACGCAAGTGAGCAAAACGCTCCTCTCGCCAAAACGGCTCGGTGGCAACCAGCGATGCCGCCTCCTGCCGAGCTACTTCAAGTGCCTTGTAATCGGAAAGCAGGTCCGCGATCTTGAACTCGGGCAACCCGCTCTGTTTGGTGCCAAAGAAATCACCGGGTCCACGAAGCTCCAGATCACGTTGTGACAGCTCAAAGCCGTCGTTCGTTTCGCACATGACCTGCATCCGTTCTTTGCCAACCTGTGACTTAGGATCGGCGATCAGATAGCAGTACGATTGCTCTGCGCCCCGACCGACCCGCCCGCGAAGCTGGTGCAGCTGGGCTAGCCCAAAGCGTTCGGCATCATAAATAATCATACATGTCGCATTGGGGACGTTCACCCCTACTTCGACAACCGTCGTGGAGACGAGCATATGGACTTCGCCAGCAGCGAATGCCTGCATAACCGCGTCCTTCTCTTTGGCATGCAGGCGCCCATGCATCAACCCGATACGGAATTCGGGATAGCACTGGGTGAGCTGGGCATGAAGATCGATTGCGTTTTGCACATCGAGCTTTTCTGATTCTTCGATCAGCGGACAAATTACATACGCTTGGCGGCCACGTGCCAGCTCGCTGCGCACCCGTTCGAGGATGATCGGAAATTGGTCATGCTTGACCCATTCCGTCTCAATCGGCTTGCGTCCCGCAGGCATCTCGTCAATCGTGGATACATCCATATCGCCGAAGGCCGTGATCGCCAATGTACGCGGGATCGGTGTCGCGGTCATGAACAGCACGTCCGGCGACAAGCCTTTGTTGCGCAGCACACGCCGCTGCTCGACCCCGAAGCGATGCTGCTCGTCGGTAATGACCAGTCCAAGCCGCTGGAAATACACGTCCTCCTGGATGAGCGCATGCGTACCAACAACGACATCGATCAGGCCCATTTGCAAGGAAGCGATCGTTTCCCGGCGCTTTTTCGCTGTCAGGGAACCTGCGAGCAGGGCAACCTGAATCCCGTGCGGTTCCAATAGCGATGTCAACGACTGCACATGCTGCTCAGCGAGAATTTCGGTCGGAACCATCAGCGCCCCCTGGAAGCCGGCCTTGACCGTCGCGAACAGCGCAAGTGCGGCGACCACGGTTTTGCCGGATCCTACATCCCCCTGGAGCAGACGGTTCATCGCATAATCAGCCAGCATGTCGTCGAGTATTTCTTTGACCACCCGCTTCTGGGCACCCGTCAGCGGAAACGGAAGCGTGCGGACGAACTGGCGCAGCTCGTCCATCGGAATGCTTTGGGCCATCCCTTCCGTCTGCTTGCGGGTAATGCGCCGCATCGCCTGCATTTTGAGCTGGAACAAAAACAGCTCCTCGAACATCAGTCTGCGACGCGCCTGCTTGCCATGCTCCATGTCATGCGGAAAATGCACGGCGGCGATTGCCTGAGGGCGTGGCATGAGCCGATATCGCGTCACCAGCTCTTCCGGCAAAACCTCTTCCAGCTGGTCGCCATATTCCTTCAAGGCCCGTTCGATCAGCCGACGCAGCAGCGTATGGGTCAAATCGCCCCCCAATGGATACACAGGGGCAAGCTCACCGCGCGTCTGTACACGACTGGAGCCTGCATCGGTCATTTCATTGACGGTAATTTGCAGCTTGTTGCGATCCCATTTGCCCGTCACCAAAATTTCCTTGCCCACGACGAGCTGCTTTTTGACAAACGGCTGATTGAACCAAACCGCCGTCACAACCACACGGTCCATCACCAGGCGGACGGAAATGCGTGATTTTTTCTTGCCGAAAAAACGGACAGAGGGTTCACTGTAGATGACACCTGCCAGCGTTACCCTCTCCTGGTCCTTGATTTCAGTTAAATCCTTAACCCGGTAATCTTCATAGCGTGTCGGAAAATGCTCCAGCAGGTCGCGAATCGTCATGATCCCGATCGCATTGAGCTCCGCTGCTCGTTCTTCACCTACCCCGTGAAGCTGAAGCACCGGTAAGTCGAGTCCAGACATCGTTATTTTCGAATCGGAACGCCGAAAACCTTCGCTTCAATCAGACGGCCGGTTTGGGTAGCAGCCAGCCCTCCTTGCGCGGTTTCCTTCAACGTATTGGGCATCGAGCAGCCAATCCGGTACATCGCCTCGATCACCTCATCCGGCGGGATGACACTGGTAATCCCGGCCATCGACATATCGGCAGCAACTGTAGCAATTGCCGCACCCATGGCGTTTCGCTTCACGCACGGGACCTCTACCAGCCCTGCAACCGGATCGCAGACCAAGCCAAGCATATTCTTCAACGCGATGGCTACCGCCTGACCCGATTGGAAAGGAGTACCGCCAGCCATCTCCACAATCGCAGCAGCAGCCATAGCGGTAGCCGAACCGACCTCTGCCTGGCAGCCGCCAGCAGCACCGGAGATGAAGGCATTGTTGGCGATGCAAAAGCCGACCGCACCCGCGGTAAACAAATAATTGACCATTTGCTCTCTTGTTGGAGAAAGCTTTTCGGATACGGCAAACAACGTACCGGGGACGATTCCGCACGCGCCTGCAGTAGGCGTGGCGACGATCGTGCCCATTGCGGCGTTCACCTCATTGACCGAGATTGCCATGCTCACCGCGTTCAAGAGCGTCGGGCCGGAAAGAAACGGCCGTTCTTTCATGTATTGTTGCAGCTTCTTGGCATCCCCGCCCGTCAGGCCGCTATGAGAGCGGATGTCCTCGGTCAAACCGCGGTGAACCGCCTTTTCCATTACGTCCAGATTGGTGTACATTTCTTCCATGATTGCTTCTCTTGTGCGTCCGGAAACCTGCATTTCCGCTTCAATCATTACCTGAGAAATCGTTGTGCCCTGTGACTCGGCCAACGCAACCAATTCTGCGATAGTACGAAACATGAATCCCAACTCCTTGTTTAATTTCCCACCGAATCCTCACAAAATCATGCAAAGCGGGAATCACAATCACGCCAGCGAAAGCAGCAAAACACGGCTGATCGACGGAATACGCTCCAGCTGTCCGATAACCTCCGGGGCAATTCCTGTGTCAACCTCAATCGCCATCAACGCTTTGGAACCGGGTGAATAGCGCGAAACCTCCATCGCGCCAATGTTAATGCCATGCTCACTCAACACTTTGGCGACTGCCGCGATCATCCCGAACCGATCCTCATGCAGCACCATCAGCGTTGCCGTATTAAATCCGAGCTGAACGGCAAACCCGTCAATCTCGGTAATTTCAATTTTGCCGCCACCAATCGATACACCGACAACTTCCGTCGCCCCCTGCTCGTCTTCAAGCCGAATGCGGGAGGTGTTGGGATGCTCGGTCACGCGATCCGAGAGATGAAAGGCGAGGGCGATCCCCTCTTCCTTGGCGATTGCGAAGGAATCCTTCAACCGGGTGTCAAAGGTATCGAAGTTGAGAATGCCCGCAATCGTTGCGACATCTGAACCGTGTCCCTGATACGTTTTGGCGAATGATCCATAAAAGGTAATGTCGGCACGCTTCGGTTTGCGCCCGAACAAGCCTCGGGCAATCCGTCCGATTCTTGCCGCTCCAGCCGTGTGTGAGCTGGATGGTCCGACCATAACCGGTCCGATGATATCAAACACGCTTTTGTATTTCACACCCAGTCTCCTCCCCTGTAAAACCCATAATTCATTGTATATCATGCCCTATGAAAGCGCTACAGCAAAAAACAAATGTTCGTACCTTCGACTGACGAAGCAAAAACGGGAGCATCTTCATGCCCCCGTTTTACCATCCATCCATTTAAAGCAGTACATACGCCCCTGGTCCGATCAACGCTACACCGACCGCAACAGCAATCAGCATCAGGTTGTATTCGAAGCCGTTTGCGGTCACCCAGTAGCCGTTTTTTCCGTGCACGGTGAAAATGGCGATGAGCATCGTAACCGTAATGAGAAGTGCCGCTACCGGTGTGAACACACCTTCCGCGAACAGCAGACCGCCTACCAGCTCAGCCGCACCTGCCAAAAACGCCATCAACACGCCAGGACGAATCCCGATCGATTCCAGCCACCCGCCTGTTCCTTTCAGGCCGTAGCCGCCGAACCAGCCAAACAATTTTTGGGCACCGTGCCCCATAAACGAAATACCCACGACCAAACGAATCAGTAAAAGTCCAAGATTCAACATGATATTGTTCCTCCTAGTAGATTTTTTGTAATCAACTTACTTTATGTAAGTATAATACGAAATCTACTTACTTTTGTCAAGCTACTATATTTATTGTTTTTCTTCTGTTTTTTTCGAAAACAAAAAACCCTCTTGATTCGCTTGTTCCTCGTATCGAGAGAGTTTTCGTTACCGATCAATTATGCTTTTATCATAATGCACGCCATTGTGCCCGGGCCTACATGCGCACCGATAACCGGCCCCAGTTCAATCAAAAAGGTATGTGTGGCGTTGAATTCCTGTTTCATTTTTTCCAGCAGCTCGCGTCCTTCCTCCGGTACACCTGCGTGTCCGACACCCATGATCACAGGCGTATCCTGCGCGTAGCTTTTCAATTCCTCGAAAATACGGGCAACCGCCTTCTTGGTGCCCCTCACCTTGTCAAACGCATAAACCGATCCTGAATCGAGCGATAAAATCGGCTTGATGTTGAGTAATGAACCGATCAATGCAGAGGCTTTGCCGATGCGGCCGCCTTTTTGCAGGTACGTGAGCGTGTCCACCAGAAAATAGACTTGAATCTCGTCAAGAATGCGTTGGATCAGGTCGAGCACCTGCTGCTTCGTTTTTCCTTGGCTCACGGCACGCGCCGCTTCGATGGCGGCATAGCCATGAAGATAGGAAGCCCGCTTGGAATCAATAATCGTAATGTCAACCTCTTCTTCGAGCATCGACTTGCCGATCAGCGCTGACTGGTATGTGCCTGATAGCGCGGCAGAGAGAACGATCGTGATTATCTGCACATCTTTGCCATGTTCGGCTACGATTTTCTTGTAGGTCTCTGCGAACTCCAGCGGTGAAGGCTGTGAGGTCGTCGCCATTACATCCGATTGGCGCAGCTTCTCATAAAACGCAGTCGGCTCGATCGTTACCCAGTCCACATACGTTTCCTGTCCAAAAATCACCTTGAGGGGTACGTTTACGATTCCCCACTTTTGCCGTTCCTCATTTGGGATGTCGGCAGAGCTATCCGTCACAATTACGATAGGTGGCATGGTGTCACCTTCCCTCTTCAAACTTATTCCACCGAAAAGATAAATGGATAGAGCGGCTGTCCTCCGTTCGCCACTTCCGCCTCTACATCGGGATACGTATCAGCCAGAAGCTGCAGCAGCTCCTCGCCTTGCTCGGCTGAAGCATCCTCACCGAACAGGATCGTCACGACACCGGTATCGTCATCGACCAGCTTCGTGAGCAGCTCCTTGGCGCTGTCCATCAGTTCAGCGTGAGCCGTCACGATCGTACCATCCGCAATTCCGATGTAGTCGCCTTCCTTAATATCCACATCACCCATCTTGGTATCACGCACCGAGTAGGTGACCAGTCCCGTTTTGACCTGAGCGATTGCTTTCGTCATCTCTTCGCGATTCTCATCCAGGGACTCCCCGCCATTGAAAGCAACCAGCGCGGCCATCCCTTGCGGCACGCTTTTGGTCGGGATCACCGCAACCGGGACATCAACAAGCGCTGCCGACTGCTGGGCCGCCATGATGATGTTGCTGTTGTTTGGCAGAATGATGATCTTTTCCGCATGGAGCGTCTGCATTGCGTTCACGAAATCCTCTGTGCTGGGGTTCATCGTTTGACCGCCCTCGACCACGACGTGAACACCCATACTGCGCAAAATCTCGGCGATGCCCGAACCTGCTGCTACTGCAATGATTCCATATGGCAACGGCTTGTCCGTTTGCGGGGCTGATGCCGCTTTTTCACTGCGGGTTTCTTCCTGTTTGTGCGCCTCTTCCTTGAGAATGTTGGAATGCTGCTCACGCATGTTCTCAATCTTCAGCTTATGCAGGCTACCGAATTGTTGGGCATAGTTCAGGACGTTGCCAGGATTCTCCGCATGGATATGCACCTTCACCAGTTCATCATCGGAGACGACCAGCAACGAGTCTCCCATCCGGTCCAGCGCCGCGCGAAAAATCGGCTCTGAAAACGCTTTCTTATTTGTCTCTGTACTATGCTTCAGATGGATCATGAACTCCGTGCAATATCCAAAGGTAATATCTTCCGTTTTCATGTGCACCTGCGCATTGTGCTGCTCGGCCACAAGCCGCTCCAATTGGTCGACGGATACAACCTCCTGAGCCTGCTCCTGCCAGTCTAAGGTTTCACCGAGCAGAGCGCGCATGAAGCCTTCATAGATAAAAACAAGACCCTGCCCGCCTGAGTCAACGACGCCCACTTCTTTTAGCACGGGCAACATATCCGGCGTACGGCTCAGACTGAGCTTGGCTTGCTCCAATGTTTTTGCCATGACAATCGCGATATCGTCCGAATTGCGCGCATGACGCACCGCCATATCAGCAGCTTCTCGAGCGACGGTGAGGATTGTGCCCTCCACCGGCTTCATGACCGCTTGATAGGCCGAATCGACTCCCGCTTTCAATGCCTCGGCAAACTGTCGGGCATTGATCGCCTCTTTGCCGTTCACCACCTTGGCAAACCCGCGGAAAAGCTGAGATAGAATGACGCCGGAGTTGCCGCGGGCACCCATGAGCAAGCCCTTGGCCAGAGCCTGCGCCGACTCACCGATCTGCGGCGATTGCCGTTTCGCAAGCTCCTCCACTCCGGTTGTAAACGTCATGTTCATATTTGTGCCGGTATCCCCGTCAGGAACCGGAAACACGTTTAATGCATCTACTGTTTTCACATTTTTATGTAGCTTGTCGGCGCCCAGGTACACCATCTGGCTAAATAAGTCACCGTCGAGATGCGTATGTACCACTCATGTTCCTCCTTAACTTTCCCGGTCTGTACGGACTCCCTGCACGTAAATGTTGATGGCAGCCACGTCAATCCCGATCATCTGCTCCAATGTATAGCGAACGCGACGCTGGACGTTACCCGCCACTTCCGATATTTTGGTGCCATAACTGACAATGATATGCATATCAAGGGTTACTTCTCCGTTTTGGTTCGACACGACTACACCTTTACTGAGTGTTTCGCGCCCTAACATCTCCGCAATGCCATCCTTCAGCGCTTTACGCGATGCCATTCCTACCAGGCCGAACACCTCCATCGCTGCTCCACCGGCAATACGGGCGATGACGTCTTCCGTTACGTCGATTTTACCTAGAGGCGTACTCAATTCCACTGTCATGCAGGACTCCTCCTTTTGAAATGGCGAATACTGTCATAATCACATTCGTATGTCCCAATTTTACTATAGTAGGGAAGGAAAATGAAGCTTTTTTGGCTCGCCTGTCTATCTGTGTCGAAATCACTGTCAAGTATTGCAATTGACACTCCCCTGTGCTACTATAACTGAGTGTTTGTAATTTGGACAGCAGGCTAGGTTTATCGCTTCACTTGCTTGAGGGAGGTGGAAATAGATGTCACGGAAATGTTTTGTAACAGGTAAATCTGCGAAAGCAGGTAACGCTCGCTCCCACTCCATGCGTGCAACTCGCCGTACTTGGGGCGTGAACGTTCAAAAAGTGCGCATCCTGGTGAATGGCAAACCAAAACGCGTTTATGTCAGCACTCGCGCTCTGAAATCCGGTCTTGTAACTCGCGTATAGTCGATCGTTAAGGAACGGTAACCGAACAACGCAAAAAAGCACCTGCTCTGGTGCTTTTTTTCTTTTATCCGCGCTTTGTTTTCATTTCTTCCGATTGAATGCCTCGATCACCGCACGTACCATGCCGCCGATGAATTTGGGCAGCTTTATCGTATAAAACCGCATGTTCACCCCTCCTAGACGGATCACTCGATTATTTGTTGAACAAAAACCAACCAACCCCCATGAGCGATGCTCCGATACTGGCGTACATGACCCAAACAGGTGTTGAGTACAAGAGAATGGTCAATCCCCCGACAGCAAGGGCGATGCCAACCACCCGTTTTGCGGCGAACCCCTGGCGATAACGAAAAGTGCGAAAGCCCATTCCATGTCACACCTCCCTGTAAGGGCATATTTACGTGCCTTGGTTATTACATCATATTCCGTAGAGGGGCAAACATGTGTAGGGACAATCAGACAAGTGAAAATTCCCTGGAAAAACCGGAAGCCCACAAGCCTTTACCTGACTATCCTATGCGTGACAGGTACAAAAGTTGACCAAAAAGCAATTGCTGAACAAAATTTTGCTAGGCAAGGAAACGAGTATCAATCGCCAAGGCAGCCGGTCCCAGCCAACGCTTGATTACATAAGGAAAAAGCCGTGCATGGTTTGACGTGCACGGCTTATGCCGTATCAAGGTTTATCGTTGGAACAGCTTGATCACGGATGCTGCCAAAATGGCTACCCCATCCGACAATGAAGACAGCTCGAAGCTCATCTCCGGGTGATGCAGCCCTGGCTTCAAGCCGGTTCCCAGACCGACCATCGTCGCGGCAAGCTTTGGTCTTGCGGTCGCATAATAGTGAAAATCCTCCCCGCCCGGCGTAATCGGTGGTGGGCTTACGGTACCAAGGGTATCCGCAATCGCTTCTGCAACCACCTGCTCCATAAACGGATTGGGCACAGCGGCATTCAGCCGCATCGCCTCATCCAGCTCGATAGTCGCTCCGTTTGCGGTAGCAGCGGCAAGAATCGCTGTACGTACACGACCGATCAAAATTTCCATGCCCTCATTTGTTTGGGCACGCAAATCCAGACCAAATTCCGCCTCATCCGGGATAATATTCAGATTGTCGCTTCCCGCTCGCACCTTCGTGACCTTGACCGACATTGGAACGGTAGGGTCCACCTTCACGGCATTAACCGCCGCAATGACCAACGCCAGCGCATCGATCACATTTGTGCCGAGGTTGGGCCTGGCTGCATGCGCCTGCTCCCCTTTGATCGTGCCACGCAGCTGCGTAATTGCCCCATGATAGATCGCGGGGGACGCACTGCCCAGCGGAACTTCAAAGAAAGGCCGCACATGAATGCCGAGCAAATAATCGACATCGTCGATCATTCCCTTATCTAGCAGCGATTTGGCGCCATTTCCCGCCTCTTCAGCAGGTTGAAAGATGATTTTGAGTCGACCTGCCGGTTCAAATCCAATGTCCTTCAGACAGCGCAACGCATGAAGTGCCATGGTCATATGTGCATCATGGCCGCAAGAATGATTCGCTTTCCAAACACCTCCGACCAGTTGCCAAAGGGCATCCATATCGGCGCGCAGCCCAATCGTCGGTCCGCTTTGCTCTCCTTCCCAGACGACGACAACTCCGGTATGATCAGGGAAGGTTTGGTAGGAAAAGCCGATAGCAGAAAGTGCCTGACACAAATAAGCGGTCGTATTGACTTCCTGCCAGCTGATCTCCGCCATGCTGTGCAGCTCGTGATAGGTTGCCTCAATATTTTCCCGATTCAGCACCGTCCATTTTTTCACCGAGTCAATCATCGACTTCACCCGGTTACCATACGGTTTACTTGTCCGGTGAGCAGGAGCATCGCCTGAATCACGGGCATCATCTTGCGAATGTCATCCGATTGAAATCTGATCGTACGACCGTCTAACAGCTCGATTCCCGGCATCCAGCTGACGGCTGTGGCAAATTGCGATTTGGTGAATTCGATATCGATCGTATAGTGATCCTCTTTTTCGAGAGGCGTCATGTTTTTGCAATTCTCTACTGCGATTTGTGCCTGTTCCCGTATCAATGCCTGCGCTCTTGTGGGGTGCATGGCCCGAGACGACAATCCCGTGATTCCAGATTTTACGGCTACGGTATAGACGCCAGGTATGTCCTCCTTCACCTCTTCAGCGGTTTGGCTATCACCTGTCACCAGGACCACCGGTACACCGAAAGCAGCGGCAATATTGGCATTAAGCCCCGCTTCCCCCACTTCTTTTCCGTTCACAGACAGGCGATGAATCGCCAGCCCTGACAACGTATGATTCAAAACAGGGTCGCCTGTGCCCGCTTTGCCATGATAGCCAATCAGAAAAACAGCATCGCAGCTTTCATCGATTCCTTCCATCATGCAAAGCGGCTTGAAGAAGCCGCGGATCAAATCTGCCTGCGGATGAAGCTCTTCAATAATGACGTTGTTCATCGGGCCATGCGATTCGTTCACGATGATCTCGGTTGCCCCAGCCGCGAGCGCCCCCTCAATGGCTGCGTTGACATCCTGTGTCAGCAAACGGCGGCCAGCCTCATAATGCCTGCGCCCCGGGATCGTATCCTCCCATTCGGTAATGCCTGAAATTCCTTCCATATCTAGTGAAATGAACACTTTCATCTGCCTCAGCTCCTTCTTGAATGTTTTTACGTTTATGCTTCAACCTTTTGCAATTGACGAGAGCCAAAAGCGAATCGTTTGACTTTGCCCTCCTGCCCTCTCACAAAGCGAACGGGAGAATCCACCCCAAGGCGATGGAACAAAAACGCATCCTCTCCGATGGAGCGCAGTGCCAGCTCTTCCTTGCCAACCGTGATCATCAGCTTGCATGTCTCCTCATCGAACCGTACGGAAACCGTATCGCCTTCCCCGGACGTGAACGTACCCGTATACTCCCGCAACCGTTCTGCCGGGGCC
>JBLNEJ010000146.1:0-10010 GCA_050262535.1 Clostridia bacterium | reverse complement strand
TTCTCTTTGCACAAGCTGGATCGCTTCATCCCCATCGTACGCACAGACAACCTGATACCCCTCTTTTTCCAGGGTAAATTTTAAAATATCGGCGATTGGCCGTTCATCATCCACTACGAGGAGCTTCATTCCGGTCACACTCCTTTTTCCTATCAGTTCAACCTAGGGCAGTTTTTTCCTGCCACAAGCCTGTTTCCAGAAGCAGGAAAGGGCCATCCCCGATTGGGTATGACCCTTGCTTTATTATATCATTAGCGGCCCAAGTATTTCATCGGATTTTGTGGACTTCCATTTTTACGCACTTCAAAATGGAGATGCACGCCCGTTGAGTTCCCTGTTGACCCTTTTACACCGATGACCTTCCCTTGAGGAACGACATCGCCTACTCTTACATTGATTTTGCTCAGGTGGCCGTACAACGTTTGCAAGCCATTGCCGTGATCGACAACGATCATATTGCCATACCCGCCATGCCAGCCTGCCTCAACGACTCGGCCGTTATCCGCTGCGCGTACCACGCCGCCGCCGGCAATGTCCAAACCAGCGTGCAAGCGACCCCATCTTGAACCGAACCCGCTGCTGATGTAACCGCCAGCCGGCCAGCTCAGACGACCAGTCCCGCGGGAAAGAATCACCTTCGAGCCGCGCTCGACGATTTTTGTGATAGGCTGGGAGATCACCTTCTGCTCGAGAATCTGGCGATCAATGATTTGGCCGTTTTCACGGATAATCTGATAGCGTACTTGTTTTTTTCCTTCTTTTCCTTCTTGCAGTACCTTAGTTTCCCCTTTTGGTACTTTTTCATTCGTACGGTTTTCCGTCGCATAATCGATCATTTCGTCCTGCGTCAGCTCTTCCACTACCTGAACCGTTACCATCGGACGAACCGCGGTTACATTGATCGGTTGCCCCAACTGCAACACCGTATTTTCCGTAATCCCCGGGTTGTTCGCATAAATATCTTTGGATGTAATACCGTAACGCTTGGCGATGCACGTAATGCAATCGCCTTCCTCAACATTGTGAACGACCTGCTGGAACGTTCCTTTGCTCAACATGGCCTCCAGCTTGTCCACTGTGTAGACTTGCGCAGCTGGGACCGCTTCTGTTTCTGTGCGAATGTCTTCCTTAAATTTCACCTGTTTAATCGCACTATTTGTCGTGGCACTCTCCAACGATGCGGCAGCTACTGCTTTTTTACCGGATGGATTCACGCTGACGCCGGAATATTTCTCCTTGATTTTGCTGAGTGCTTGTTCGGCTTGCTCCTGGCTTGCTGCGTATCCGATTACTTCGTTATTCACAATGATTTTTGCTGCTTCTACCTTCACCTGTGCGATTTGATCCAACGCCTTTAGCGTCGCTTCATTGTTGAATTCGCCTTTGTAAACACGTTCTTCGGTAAAGCTTATGTAATCCGACAGCTTCAATGACAATCCGCTATGTTTGGCTTGCTCTTTCTGCAGCTTTTCCTTTTCCCATTTCTGCACAACCTCAGGGCTGTTTACGACCCCGACTTCTTTTCCATTCAAGGCTACGTGGTAAATCGGAATGATCTGCGAATCATAATAGGCACTGGTGGTTACGCCGCCACCGATTGTAAGCACTACTCCTGCGGCCGCGATGATTGCTGTTCTTTTATTGTTCGTTATGTATGTAGCTGCTTTCTGCGTTATGTTTTTCGTGCGATGGTCGATCAAACGAAGTACAGGCTGTGCACTTTGTCTAATCTTGGCCATCCAAGTAGAAAACGACATTTTTTCCCCTCCTGAAATTAGATACCCCCATCATCTTTCACTCATGTAGGTTTTCCTTACTTCGTGCAAGTAACTGGTACTTTTTTCCTTTATGGAAATGTCGCACAAATCTGACTAAATGCCTAAATTGACCAACTATGTCGAATTTACCATAGAAAAGGCAAGGTCAGCAAGTGTAAATTCTTGTCGAATAGAATGAAACTGCAAGTTTGATACTAATAACGTCATCAAATGCTCACATTCAATACACCCATTTTGGAGGCGAAGCCATTGGACGAACGTAATATTCTTGCAGGTTTTTATACAGAGGAAGATGCCACAAAAGCGGCCCGTTTACTCAAGGAGGCGGGATTTTCCACGGTACAGGTTGATCGAATTGGCGACTATCCAGGCGAGGGTGTCGAAGGTATCACCAATCTCATTTCCGGGGAAATTCCCAGTCTCGGCTCCATTACGCTGGGGGCTGCCTTTCCTTCCGGTCGAGATGCCAGTGTCCTTGCTGCAGCTTCTCCCAGTGCAAGCGGAATGGCTGACGGCAATCCGTTCGAACAGGACCGGAGCGTTTTGTTGACCGCCGTAGTTCCCGAGTCGCGCGGGGACGAAGCGGTAGCCATGATCCGTTCGTGCGGCGGAGATTTATAGAGCGCAAGATGAAAGCCACCTTCATTTCCGATGAGAAGGTGGCTATTTTACTGTTCCATGCCGTCTTTATACCTCTACCATCGAAGTGATATCGCGAATCGCCAGGCGCCGGATCGCTGTTTTCTTTGGCTGCTCTTCCTGAGGCTGCATGATGAAGCAGACGTAGCCTTTGTTCACATGTGACATCGTACCGGAGATGATCAAGCCATTGTACATTTTGACCTCAACGTGTTTTCCTACCAGCTTCATTGCTTTTTGATCGAATCCCATCGTCAACACCTCTTCTTCTTTGTTATGGGATACCATATGCCCAGAAGAGGATGATTGGTGCTTTTCCATCTTTTCTTTTTTGAAAAAAAAAATGAACAGCCGCTGGGTAACCATGCGGCTGTTGCTCCTATTTCATGATCGGTTACGCGTAAATACCGCGCACAACATTCGTTTGCTCACGATCGGGACCAACCGAGAAAATCGAAAGCGGAATGCCTGTCAGTTGGGTTACACGCTCAATGTAGTGACGCGCATTTTCCGGCAGCTCGTTGATGTTTTTCACGTTGGTGATATCCTCGTTCCATCCTGGCAAATCTTCATAAACCGGCTCGCATTGTGCCAGTACCTTCAGGCTTGCCGGGAACGAATCGAGAATTTGCCCGTTGTATTTGTACGCTGTGCAAATACGCAGCGTTTCGATACCCGTCAATGTATCCAGCTTGGTAATCGCCAAGCCGGTAATTCCGCTGACACGGCGAGCATGGCGCACAACCACACTGTCAAACCAGCCGATACGGCGTGGACGACCAGTTGTCGTTCCATACTCAAAGCCGACTTCGCGAATGTGGTCGCCAGTCGCATCATGCAATTCGGTCGGGAATGGACCGTCGCCGACACGGGTTGTGTATGCTTTTGCCACACCGATGACTTGGTGAATCTTCGACGGACCTACACCAGAACCGATTGTGACGCCACCTGCGATCGGGTTGGAGGACGTTACATACGGATAGGTACCTTGGTCAATGTCCAACAGAACGCCTTGTGCCCCTTCAAACAGAACACGGTGACCTTTGTCAATCGTGTCGTTCAGGACAACGGATGTATCCGTTACGTACGGACGAATGATTTCTGCATAAGCCAGGTACTCTTCCAGCACTTCGTTCAGTTCGAAACCGGTCGTGTCATACATTTTTTCAAACAGACGGTTTTTCTCAGCCAGGTTGCGTGCCAGCTTGCTTTCAAATTCTTCACGATCGAGCAGGTCAGCAATCCGAATCCCGATACGGGCAGCCTTATCCATATAAGCCGGGCCGATCCCTTTGCGAGTCGTACCGATTTTGTTAGCACCGCGGCTGTCTTCCTCTACGCTGTCCAGCTTGATGTGGTACGGCATGATCACATGAGCGCGATCGCTTACCTTCAGGTTTTTGGTCGAAACACCGAAACCATGCAGATATTCAAGCTCTTTTACAAATGCTTTCGGGTCAATAACCATCCCGTTGCCAATTACACAAATTTTGTCTTTATAGAAGATACCGGACGGAATCAAATGCAGCTTGTATTTATTCCCATCAAAAATGATCGTGTGTCCCGCGTTATTCCCACCTTGGTAACGCGCGACGACCTCTGCGCTCTCCGCCAGATAATCCGTAATCTTACCTTTACCTTCATCGCCCCATTGGGTTCCGACGACAACTACTGTTGACATCGACAACACCTCCTGATCCTAGTCAATTCATTTTCTAGGCAAACAAACAATCTAAGTGTACTAAACGTACACCCTGATGTCAACGAAAACCGAACAATGAAAAAGAGTAGCTGCCATAAGGTTCGGAAAACAAACGAAAGGAGGAAAAAATGCATGATTCTTGCATTTCTTCCTCCTGCTTCTCAACTCGCCACATCACGATACCGATGATCGAGACTGACGAACTTGTTAAACTCCTTCAAAAAGGCAAGCTCAACCGTGCCGGTCGGGCCGTTACGCTGCTTGGCGATGATGATTTCGATAATGTTCTTGGCTTCCGTCTCTTTATCATAATAGTCATCGCGGTACAAAAACGCGACAATGTCCGCATCCTGCTCGATCGACCCCGACTCACGAATGTCGGACATCATCGGGCGCTTGTCCTGCCGCTGTTCAACCGAACGGCTAAGCTGCGACAAAGCGATAACCGGGACGTTCAATTCACGGGCGATTCCTTTGAGGTTCCGGGAAATTTCCGATACTTCCTGCTGACGGTTGTCTCCCTTCCCTCTTCCGTGAATGAGCTGCAAGTAATCGATCAAAATCATGCCCAATCCGCGTTCCGCCTGCAAACGGCGGCATTTTGCCCGAATGTCCTGAACCGTGACCCCCGGCGAATCATCGATGTAGATTGGCGCCTTGCCCAATGTGCCAATCGCCATCGTTAGCTTCTGCCAATCGTCTTCTTCGAGAGAACCGGTCCGCATTTTCGAGGCATCCAGGTTTCCTTCTGCACAGAGCATACGCTGAACCAGCTGAGAGGCCCCCATCTCCAGCGAGAAGATCGCGACTGTTTCCCCTGCCCGCGCTGCGACGTTCTGTGCCACGTTCAGGGCAAACGCCGTCTTCCCTACTGACGGACGTGCCGCCAGGATGATCAGGTCAGATCGTTGAAAACCTGCGGTCATTTTGTCCAGATCGGGATATCCCGACGGAATGCCGGTAATGTCTCCCTTTCGCGTACTTAAAAACTCAATGCGTTCGTACGTTTCCATCAAGACATCGCGTATGGAAGTAAATCCGCCGCTATTCCGGTTTTGCCCAATTTCGAGAATATATTTTTCCGCATCGGCGATGATTTCGGTTACTTCATCATCCCGACCGTATCCGTCGTTGGCGATTTTGGTTGCTGTCCGGATCAAGCGGCGCAGCATTGATTTCTCTTCAACAATTTTGGCGTAATATTCAATATTAGCTGCTGTCGGTACTGACCCAGCCAAGCTGGTCAGATACGATACGCCACCGATTTCCTCCAGCAGTTTTCCGTCCTGCAGTTCCGCGGTCACCGTCACCAGATCGACCGGTTCCCCTTTTTCGTACAGGTCCAGCATCGTTTGAAAAATGCGTTGGTGCGCCGGCTTGTAAAAGTCCTACGGCCGAAGCATTTCGATCGCCGTGATGAGAGCTTCCTTTGCCAAGAAAACGGCACCTAAAACGGATTGCTCAGCTTCGTTGTTTTGCGGTGGCACTCGGTCCAAATACAGGTCGCTCACGTCACACCCCTCACTTATGCGTTTTATTCCTCAACGACATGCACTTTCAAGGTTCCTACTACATCGTGGTACAGCTTCGCTTTTACCTCAGTTACGCCGAGGGAACGAATGGAGTCCATATCCAGCTTGCGCTTGTCCATTTTCAAACCGAATTGCGCTTCGAGCTCTTCGACGACCTGCTTGCTCGAAATGGCTCCAAACAAACGTCCGCCTTCGCCCGCTTTCGCTTTGATCTTAACAGTCAGCTCATTGAGTTTCAATGCCAATTCCTGTGCGTCCTGCTTCTCGCGCTCCTTGCGCTTTTCTTCACTTTTTTGTTGGGCCTCCAACGTCTTCATGTTGCCTTCTGTTGCTTCCTTGGCAAGACCTTTTGGAAACAGGAAATTGCGTGCGTAGCCCTCGGAAATTTCTTTCAGTTCCCCTTTTTTGCCTTGACCTTTCACGTCTTTCAGGAAAATGACTTTCATGGCAAAAAACCTCCTTTATTGAGACGAATCGATAACTTCTTTCAAACGTCGTACCGCTTCGTTCAAGCTGATTCCATCGATTTGTGTAGCGGCACCGGTTAGATGTCCTCCGCCGCCAAGCTGCTCCATGATCGACTGGACATTCGTATCCCCAAGCGAACGGGCGCTGATCATGACGGTATCATCGGATCGCTTCGCAACGACGAATGCAGCCTGGATGCCAGATAACGTAAGCAGCAATTCAGCCGCTTGCGCCACTTGCACCTGCGAATAGCTCTCTTGCG
This sequence comes from Clostridia bacterium, assembly GCA_050262535.1. Lineage (GTDB taxonomy): Bacteria > Bacillota > Bacilli > Brevibacillales > Brevibacillaceae > Brevibacillus_D. The sequence continues at coordinate 3,629 of JBLNEJ010000146.1, read as the reverse complement.
GATTGCCGACTGCAATCGCCATATTTTGACGGTAAATCTCGGTATTCATGACAATGCGTGCCCGTTTCACAAAGTTGCTCAAGTCCTCTTTGAGGTAGCGTTGCACGCTCGCCGTATCAGCCCCGTTGCGTCTTAGGAACGAAGCAGCCTCAAATGTACGCGAGCCGGTGCGGAACGCAAAGCTCTTCGTATCGACTACAATCCCTGCGAGTAGGGCCGTTGCGATCAGGCTGTCGATATTGATCCGATCGCTCTGATACTGAAGCAGCTCGGTTACCAGCTCGGCAGTCGAGGATGCGTATGGCTCCAGATAAATCAGAACCGGATCTTCAATGAATTCTTCCGATCGACGGTGATGGTCGATCACCACGATGCGGCTCGTTTCCTGAAGCAATCGCGGCTCGATGACCAAGGATGGACGATGGGTATCTACGATGACAAGCAGCGTCCGGCCTGTAATCAGACGCAACGCCTGCTCCGGTGTCACAAAGCACTCCGCCAGCTCTTCATTGGCATGGATCTCTTTCATCAGGCGCTCGATCGAAGGATTTACTTCATCCAGAACAACATAGGCATCCTTGTTGTGAACCTGCACGGTTTTCAGTACGCCCAGGGAAGCACCGATCGAATCCATATCGGACTGCTTGTGGCCCATAACGATCACTTGATCTGCCTCATGAATCAAATCGCGCAACGCATGCGCAATGACCCGTGCCCTGACACGGGTACGTTTTTCCACGGCATTCGATTTACCGCCGTAGAATGTAATCTTGTTCCCTGATTTGACAGCAGCTTGGTCACCCCCGCGGCCAAGCGCAATATCAAGACTCGACTGTGAAATCTGCCCCAGCTCCGTATACGACGATACGCCGGCGGCAATCCCGATGCTGAGTGTGATCGGAATTTTGTTGTCGGCTGTCATCTCCCGCACGACATCGAGAATATCGAAGCGGGTTTCCTCCAGCTTATCCAGCGTTTGCCGGTCCATCATGGCCAAAAACTTGTCAGCCGTCAATCGACGCAAATAGACGCCGTGCTTCTGAGCCCATTCATTGATAACCCCCGATACGCTTGTGGAAAGCAGCGTCCGGCTTTGATCATCCATGACCTGGGACAATTCATCCAGGTTATCAAGGTGAATGATGCCCAAAACGGCTTTTTCCCGCTGGTAGCGCGTCGCAAGTTCCTTCTGCTCGCTAATATCACGGAAATAGAGCAGCCGCTCCTCATTGCGCACAAGCACCTCATACGTCCGATCATTCACGGTAAACTCCATGCGCTTTTGTTCGGGCTTGATCACCAGGCTTGGGAAAATATCCGTTATATTTTTGCCGATTAACGCCTCTTCCCCGGCGATTGTTTGCATCAATGGATTGGTCCACTCGATTGTTTTGTCTTCGTTAAACAATACAATGCCGATTGGCATCTCCTGAATGACGCTGTCACCGGCCTTTTTGACACGGTGTGAAATCGTAGCCAGATAGAGACGCAAATCTTGTTGAAATCCTTTTTCAGCCTGCAGGGCAAATAGAACCAGCCCAATCAGGCAAACGATCCCGATCGCCCCGTACATCCAGTGGTACAGCGTCAAAATCGCTAACAGCAGCAAGCAAAAGCATAGAGCCAAGACCATGTGTAGCCCATACCAACGCTTCAATAGAAACTTGGGCATTCCTTCAGCCCCTCTTCACTTTCTCTTTTCCAATCTCTTACGCAATCCCACGCCAAGGTCCAAAATACCTAGTAAGCTAAGTATATAAGTTAGTAGTGGAAAAATAAATAGAGCGATCACCAGCACAAAAGAGAGTTTTTTCCACCCTTTTCGATACAAAAAGAAAAAACAGAACGACAACCCTTGCAGCATAAAAATCATGTCGAGCATAACTTTTACGTTGTTTACTGCACTGGACATGAAGCTTTGGCTCATCGGTTCGCCAAAGAGCAACAGCATGATCAGGGCAGCAAAATAATAATAAATGAGAGAACGCGGGAAATTCCATTCACGGATCGGCGGCAATGCAGGCAGTGGCCGCTTCATCAACCGGGAAACCAGTCTCGAAACCCAGTGAATCGATGCACTCATGAAAAAGCTGGTTGCCACAATAATGGAAGGAAGAACCATTTCAAACAACTGCATCTGCCATTGGACTTCTTTCTTCCAATCCTCCGGCGACATCCACCCCGGTGTGGGGAGTGCTCCAGGACCGCTAATCAATTGTTCGCCGGTCTTCTCCATCGCCGTAATCAGGTTGACCCCAAAGCCAAACTTGGCCAGTGCCAAGCCCAAAACAATTGTCAAAAAGGAAGCTCCCGCTCCCATCATAACTGCTGACAACCCTGTTTTGCGCTTCTGGTATGCCTGACCCATCACACCGCCAATAAACGCCAAAAGAATGCCGAGAATGCTTCCGACAACCCCTGCGATCAATGCGCCGAAGGCAGCAAACAGAAACGTCCATAATACCTGTTCACGCCCCGTAGAGCGGGCGGCCATCAAAACAAACGGAACAGGAACGATCATGAAAGCAAAGATCCCCAGAATCGTACGTACGCTAATAAACAGCAAGACCAGTGCAACGACGAGCAATATGACATTTTCAACAATCGGTTTGTTGCGAGTAGACATCAACCGCTACTCCTCTCGAGCTTGGTTAATAAATCAGCAAAGACTGATATCCATAGACTGGGCATTACATAATTCTAGCATCTCTCGACAAAAAAGCAAACTGTTGCTCGGGTTGCGGACTGCTGTAAAACCCCGTTTGTCGGGCTGTCGTGGAGGCGAGGAAAAAGGAGAAAACGCTCCGGGCGGGTGGGACACCTGCATGGAAGCTGTCACTGTCCGGCTGCATTCCAAAAGCGGAACACGCGGCCAAAACATGCAGATTCGAGGATGATTGACACGTTGGCCGCTAAAAACGTGTTCCCCTTTTTCCATTTCGCCTGAGTCGGTGTCCCAAAGCCCTCGCTTGTTTCTCCCTTTTCCTCTCACCAGCTGTGGTCGGTTTCCAGGCTTCCTTATAATATGGTTATTTGAGGGTATCTCAGGGAGGCAGGTGAATGCAGCTTTGAGCGACATTCATTCATGCTATCGAGCGGTTTTTGCTCGCTTCATTTATTTTATCTATTTTCTTCCCCTGAATTTGCCTTTTATATGGCTTAAAGAAGCACGCAAGCTCGTAGGGGAAGCAGGTTTCCAGGCGGAGCGACTTTCGAAACCCTGCCAAGCGGAACAACGATTTGTGGGAACCAGAAGCGTCACCTTGAATACGCTGCGTAGCGGCTACCGCTTTGGCGCTTCCCCACAAATCGTTGTGGAGCGGACAGTCACCACTCCCTTGCAGGGTGGAGACCGGAGCGCAGATCGGAAACCTGCTTCTCCCCACCCCCAGCTGCTTTTACCAAGGTATGAAAAAAAGGCAGCGCAGGGAATCCCCTGTTCTGCCTTTCGTTATCGCAATAGCGATTTATTCTGCTGTATATGGCAACAGAGCTACTTGACGAGCGCGTTTGATCGCGATTGTCAGAGCACGTTGATATTTTGCAGATGTACCGGTAACACGACGTGGCAAAATTTTGCCGCGTTCACTTACAAACTTTTTCAAGAGATCGATGTCTTTATAGTCGAT
>JBLNEJ010000145.1:0-5443 GCA_050262535.1 Clostridia bacterium | reverse complement strand
TGATCATGATACGGGTCATTCGCCTTTAGCGCGAAGTCCATTGCGGCGACACGGTGAAGGGTACGAAACCAATGTTTTTTTCGTACGTTATGGGGACGGAGCTCTCTTGTTTTCCCCTCCTTTGACTTGACTTGTACCGCAACCCATTTCTCACTCCAGCTAATCGGATAAGGAAGACGACTCTTTCTGTATTCCAGTCCAAGCTGATGCATTTGCGGCAGATCCAACACATGTTCAAAAGACCACTGCTGATACGGGCCTCTGTAAAACCCATACATCGGAATACAGGTCAAGGGCCACCATTCGATTCCCCGTAATGCGACAATGACCAAAATCACGACGAGAATGACCAGCAGCAGCAACGCCGTATTCGAGGGGCACTGAAATGCGGATGCGGATGCAGATGAAACGGACAGATCCCCCATTCCGTTCAGGCATAGAAGATAACACCATGACTGGGGCAAGTAATTGGGATTCATCGTCAGCCAAATTCCCAAATGAAACAACAACGCTCCGACAATGAGCGGAATGAGAGCTTGATCGTATAACAGCGCAAGAGGAGATCCAAGTTCAAGTACAATCGTAGCGATACTGAGCCAACGGCAGCTCCTTGGGCTGTTCTTCAAGCGGTTTTTCAACCAGGAACACGCTCCTGCATCTGGCCGTGAAATGAAAAAACGCAGGGATTCACCGTCCATCCAGCGAAGGCCGGCATAACGAAGCTTCGAAACCCCACCCGAAAACAAGGTAAACACGACGAGCAGGAGCGTCAGAAACCGCAGCATCCCTGTTGAGGCAATTCCATCCGTATCAGGCGCAAACCAATACCCCGCATATCGCTCCGCGATCCAGGCATCGAGCGAATAACTGCTATTCAGGTTTACCAGTGACGCTGCAAGGAGAACATAGACAGGCAGCATCCAGCGATGGTTCGTTCCTAATACACCGCTAAGGACACCATGCAGAAAAAGCACCCCCACGCCAACGATCCAGGCACTCCATTGTCCACCCAAACCGAGGATACAGGCGATCCAGGCAATCAAAACCACATTGCGTACGATGAAGACCCATCGCAACTGAAGCATGCCGCGCGGGAGCCATTTCATCAGTCCGGGCGGGTCGAAAAACAGTTGGGATGAGGCTCGCAACACTTCCGGAGCCTGCAACGGAGAATCGCCAAACGGTTTGCTATGAAGGTAGGAAAACCAGCTGAGAAGCAAAAGACCACCATACAAATAAATCCGCCATAACCCATTCAACGGCGAGTAGACTGTCTCGAACAAAACCCACATGTCATTACTCATAAATCGGCAGCAACATTTCTTGAAACAGCTTTCGGTCTCCATTCATCTTCATGAAAAGATCAGGTTCAAAGCCGCTTCCCTGATTCATTAACGTATCCGCCCACTTGTCGATCGCCACCACAGACATCACCGTTTGGATATACGCTTCAACGAGCTCATCCAGTCCCATCCCAAGCGATTCGAATTCCTCACAGGTTACGGGAATGAGACGGCTCTCATCTGACTTCCACTCGCCTTCTGAGGATTTGTACGATAAATTGGTCCCAAAAACATCCCAAGAATTCGAAGCATGTGCGATGCTGTCCAGCGGTTTTTTTGCCCTGCGCGAAAATAACGCCACTGGTTGAAATCCCCCTTGATGATTGGTGACAACCATTCTCAAATCGAAAGCAAACCGTCCATCACGATTTTGGGAAAGCGTTCCTCTCTGGTAAAACTCGCATTTTCCCTCTCGCATATGCCACTTTGAACCGATCAAGCTTTGCGCGATAAACTCCTCATAAGGATGATCCATCACCATGAACTTCTCCAGCTCATGCTCGTTGGTAATGATGTAGATTTCTTGACCTGCATTGCTGTATGGCATCTTGACGACAGCAGCTCTGCCCAATTGATCCCACACGCGAGGGATTTCCCCTTTCTTCACATTGCATATGGTTTTTGGCGTTTTGATTTTCAGCCCTTTGTGAGCATAGGCAGAATTAAAGAGCTCGTAGGCTTTGTGAGCCATAAGCTTGTTGCGGCCCCCCGCCAGACAGGCAATGACAGGATTCACGATTTTGGTAACCGTGTGAAGCGGAATACGGTTCCATGGGCGCTGTGTCACGTAGCGGATTGCGAAGCTGATCGGATGCCAGGAATGATCGGCATCCCGCACCTCCAAAACCCCGTTGGAAAAACGCACAGGCGAATGAGACGTTCTTTCATGATAGGGGGCAAGAAATACCGTTTTTCCGGTTAGGTCGGATAAAGTCGAGGCGTAGCCCGAGGCTTCCATTTTGTTTTTGTCATAGATCACGGCAAGCTCTCCGTTCAACTGCTCCTTGTTCGTCAGAGTAGCTTGCATTCCCCCCAATAAGCGTTCATAGCCACGGTATTTGGATTCATTTTTGATCGACGGCATCTGCTTTTGGCCAGAAGAACATGAATTCGTTTCTAGGACAACCATATGTCTGGATTCATCGGTCGCCTGGGCATACACAAGATCAGTACCTGCCCAAGAAAAATAGGAGCATTGGTACTGGAGAAGATCCGCGAGCGCTTTTATGTCGATATGAGGATTCCGCTCGCAAAATAGTGAAAGAATCGTTTCTGACGAAAGGTGAAAAAAGTCTTGAACAACGGGATGTGCTTGGGCATCGATCACTCTCGGATAAAAGTGATTCCGTGCAACAAAATCACCCGGTCGAATGATTTCTGCATGTTGACATGTGGGCATCGGCCAGCCTCCTTCACGCAGATTTACTTTCCATTCTTCAAGTTTTGCTGACCGATCAGCAAAGAAACATAATTTCTTGTATCACTGATACTGGTCAGGAAGCGATCCATAATTCCCGGATCATTCAGCCTCGCCCCATTGTGATATTCTTCAAGCACCCGCCTCTTTAATACCGTTAATCGGTGAGAAATCCGCAGAAGATCCTCGGCCAGGAATTCTCCCCTTTCCCCCATCCCTTCGATTTCCTTCTCGATTTCATTTACTTGGTTAAGATAGCCCATAAACTCTTGATCCCTGGTGACCTCTTTCTCCGGCTCTTCTCCTTTAAACCATTTCAAGATAATGATGATCGTGGAAACAAACGTCATGACCACACCGAACGAATCTTGAATCTTGTCAACCGTTTTGGACGAGAAGAACGATTCGTTTCTCGTCAAAAATTCCTTCGTTCCCGGCGAAATGGGATAATACGCGGAGTCCGTCATGCTCTCTTCATCCATTTTTTGATGCAGCGTGTTTTCAAAGCTCGGATTGTACATCGACTCCAGGACCATCTTGATCGCATTCGGATCGACATCCGCGTTCGCGATCAGCTGCAGATTCACCCCGACTGTACGGATATCTTTTTCGGGGACAGCCGGCAATGTGTGGTACGTATAGGCTAATATTTTCGTATCGGACGCCCAGCCCTGCCGCAGCGACAATGATTCGGGAAATGGCAGCTCCATGATCCGGTAGCCGCGTTTGTTGACGAAATAATCCGCCATATAGGAGGGCGTATAGGCCAGGTTGACAACCACTTCCGGCAAATTCTCGTCCGTCATCGAAACAAGGTCTTCAAAGTGATAATTGGTCTCGATATAGTCGATATCGCTCTTTAAATTGGAAAATTCGAGAACCTGTTTGGAGATGATGCGAATGCCCCCGGTTTTCAATCCGAGGTTAATCCGCTTGTCCTTAAAATCCTGAATGCTGTTGATCCCGGGCTTCACCAGAACGTGCATGGCTTCTGGCGGAAGTGTCGCAACATGATGGATATTCGGCAAATCGACATTCAACCCGTTTTGAATCAGGGCCAGGTCAACCTCCCCTTTGCTCACGGCCTGGATCGCCTCCACCGACCCCTCAAGTGGCGTAATAGACAGGTCAACGCCATATTCAACGGCTTGTTCCTCCATCATTTTCGCCACGATTTGCCGGTCCCCCAGCAGTTCGCCACCGCTGATGCGCAAGGAATAATGATGCGGAATAAGACCGCTGGCAAAATAAATCCCCGTTGCCAATACGGCACAAAGCGCCACATATTGCAACGTTTTTCGGACCTTGTGATTGCGCTGAAGTTTCCTCAAAAACAGATCCAAATACTGTTGAGCTTCCTTCGTATTTTTCATGGTTATCCCTTTCCTGAACGGTCATTTTTAGTAGACGCGTATTGCACCAGCATTTTCAAGAATGGACTGGCCCTGATCACTCATCACAAACTCGATAAATCGTTTGGAAAGCCCTTCGGGTGTTGCCTTGACGATCAGAAAGAACGATCGCGAAATCGGATATCTCCCGGACAGGATCGTCTGTTTATTCGCCTCCACATTATCGATCTTCAACGCCTTCACGATCGGTTTATAATGCTTCATGGAAATAAACCCGATTGCATGCTGGTTTTTCGCGATTTCGTCCTCCATCTTATCTGCATATTCGGTTTCAATGGCATGCTCTGTCACCTGTTCCCCGCCCATGATCATGTCAATGAAGCTCCCCAGCGTCGTGGAGGAAGATTCCCGGGACAGCACGGTGATCGGCGCATCGACACCCCCTACCGCTTTCCAGCTCGTAATCTCTCCGCTGTAAATATCCCGAACCTGATCGACGGTTAGATTCGTGACCGGATTGGCCGGGTTCGTGACGATCAGAAGAGCATCTTTGGCAACCAGGATACTTTTGAGATTTCGCTCATCTTCATGCTCTTCGAGATCACGGGAGCTGAGCGCAATATCGATCGCATCGTTTTTCAGTGAGATAATTCCGGGAATGGCGCCTCCGCCTTGACTGATAATGTGATCACTCGGATTCTGCTTCTCAAACTCTTTTTGCACAATCTGCGTGATTGTCAAGAAATCGGACGCTCCAGCAATCAGCAGAGTATGCTGCTCTTCCTGCTTCGGGGACAGGCTGCATCCTGCCAAGATCGCTGCAATCATTAGAATGAAAGCGATGGAAATCGTCTTTACCCTTCCTCTTATGTTCCTCATGCCCGTTGCTCCTTACTGGTTCTGGTTATTGAACATCATCTGGTTAATCTGCTCTTGTCCATGCGCGACCACATACGCAACAAAATTCTTCACGTCTGGCGAGCTGTCCGGTAACGTGTAAAAAACGAGCTCCCGCTTGAGCCTGTATGGAGATGTCATAATCGTGTCCGGATTGACCAGCACATGATCGACAGACACGTTCTTTACCTTGCTGCTTTTCTTGGTGAGGTGCAGCGCTCCGTACCCGATTGCATACGGATGATCCTCCACATACTTCAGCACGTGGCGGGCATCCATTTTTTTCGTGTCGACCGATGGAAAGGTCTCGCCATCCAGAACGATCTTGTTCCAAATGAAGGAGGCAGGTGAACCAGGAAGTTGACCGGCAGCAAGAATCGGCTGATCAGCGCCGCCCACCTCTTTCCAATTGCGGATTTCCCCCGTGTAGATCT
>JBLNEJ010000144.1:0-10216 GCA_050262535.1 Clostridia bacterium | reverse complement strand
GAAAGTGTCACATCCAATGTTTTGGCGATGGTGACGGCTTTCTGGTAGCTGTCTCTCACGGCGAGCGACAACGCCTGGTTGTAGTACAATTCGGCATGAACGACTGAAAAGCGGATGTTGGAAACCGTGTTCGCTCCATTGCTTACCGCAGTATCGACGACGAGTCCAGTCTTTTCAATCTGGTCGATCGTGATCGTGAGCAGATGTGTGACTTTGTAGCCGCGGAAGACCTGCTTTCCATCCGGGTAATCGTATTGCGTCTCAATTTGGTACTGGGTCGTTTGAATGTTCTCTTTTGGAATGCCAATGGCAACGAGTGCAGCGATGATGGCTTCCATTGCGTTCGCATTCTCTGCTTGTGCCGTTTGCAAATTCGTATTTTCGGTAACGACGCCCAAGGTGATCATCGCGCGGTTGGGTGCAACCGAAATGCTGCCCTCACCGGTAACTTTGATGGCATTGTGCGTGTGTCGATACATGGGAAATTGCGTTGAACCATAATGGGACCCCGGTTGTTCATAGTACATGTGCCAGCCGCCTTTCTGCAGGGTATCCCTAAAGTATACGGGGGACAGATCAGGCAAATTCCGTCATTCGCCAGAAAAAGTCAGTTCTTGCCCAGCGTTCCGGAGCTTTTTTGAGGGATAAGGCGAAATTGTCGAAACTGTTTGCCTAGATAAACCGTATTACATATATAGAAATATTTACCTGTTAAGGAGGTCGCTGCTATTGGTTTGGCAGGAATGGGTGTTTCTCGGCTGCTTGGGCTTTGGACTGTTTTATTCCTTGTTTGTCATCTTTGCCGCGGACATCTCCCTGCATTGGTTTGGACATATCGAAATACCGCTGCTTCACCCGTTGATGTGGGTGAGCGGCATTACGGCCTTCGGTGGGCTTGGCTTTTTGCTCTGGCGGTTCAGCGGATTTTCCCCGGGAGCCGTCTACCTGTTTTCGGCGCTTGGCGGTTTGGTAATGGCAGTCGCCTCGTTCTTTTTCTGGGTTGCCCCGATGAAACATGCCGAAGCCTCTACCGGCTACTCCATGAACGAACTGCAGGGCAAGATCGGTGAGGTGTCGGTAACGATCCCGGAAAAAGGATATGGGGAAGTGCTGATCCCGATGGTAGGGGGCATTACCAATCACATCGCTGCCAGCTTTGAGCAGGAGCGAATTGGCGAAGGGTTGCGCGTCGTGGTCGTGGAAGTGAAGGATCAGGTTTTGTATGTCGTGCCTTATCAATAATTTATCGAGGTGAGTCTATGTTTAATGCAATGGCTATCGTGATCGGATTGGTTGTCGTCGTGTTTTTGGTGATCGGGATTGCGTTTTGGGCTCGTTACAAGACGGTAGGGGCGGATGAAGCGATGATCGTCACGGGGAGCTTTCTCGGCTCCAAAAACGTGCTATCCGATGAATCAGGCCGCAAGATGAAAATTGTCCGCGGCGGGGGCGCTTTTATTTTGCCTGTGTTCCAGCAGGGCAACTTTCTCAGTCTACTTTCTCACAAGTTGGATGTGTCCACTCCCGAGGTGTATACAGAGCATGGCGTGCCGGTCATGGCCGACGGGGTCGCGATTATCAAAATCGGCGGATCGATCGAGGATATTGCGACAGCTGCCGAACAGTTTATGGGCAAAACAAACGATGCCCTCAAGGCGGAAGCGCAAGAGGTGCTGGAAGGGTACCTGCGCGCCATTCTCGGGAGCATGACGGTGGAGGAAATCTATAAAAACCGGGAGCGGTTTGCCCAGGAGGTGCAGGCAGTCGCAGCCAAGGATTTGAAAAAAATGGGGCTGGTTGTCGTCAGCTTCACGATCAAGGATGTGCGCGATCGCAACGGCTATCTCGCCGCACTGGGGATTCCACAGATTGCAGCCGTAAAGCGGAATGCGACGGTTTCCCAGGCCGAAGCGGACAAGGAGGCGCGCATCAAGCAGGCGCAGGCCGAAGAAGAAGCGAAAAAGGCAGAGCTGCTGAAGGAAACGAACATCGCAGAGGCGGAGAAAGAGAAGGAGCTGAAGGTAGCGGAGTTCAAGCAGGAGCAGGATCGCGCAAAAGCCGCTGCCGACCAGGCTTACAAGCTGCAGGAGGCGGTAACGAAGCAACAGGTCACCGAGGAAGAAATGAAGATCGATATCGTCCGCAAGCAGAAGCTGATCGAGCTGGAGGAAAAAGAAATCCTGCGCCGCGAACGTCAATATGACGCCGAGGTGAAAAAGAAGGCGGACGCCGACCGCTACGCTGTCGAACAGGCGGCCGAAGCGGAAAAGGCGAAAAAAATGCGCGAGGCTGACGCGATGAAATATCGGATCGAGGCGGAAGCCAAAGCGCAGGCCGAGCAGAAGCGACTGGAAGGTTTGGCGATCGCCGAAGCGGAGAAAGCAAAGGGAACGGCGGAGGCAGAGGTCACCCGGCTCAAGCTCGAAGCGGAAGCGGAAGGGAAAGAGAAGCTGGCGGAAGCGTTCGAGAAATTCGGTCAGGCAGCGGTGCTGGATATTATCGCCACGATGCTGCCGGAGCTTGCAGCCAAGGTGGCAGAGCCGATGAAAGCGATTGACAAGGTGACGATTATCGATACGGGCGGCGGACAAGGGGATGGTGTCAACCGTCTGAGCACCAATGTGACCAAGCTGATGTCCCAGTTGCCGGAGATGCTGAAAGACGTATCGGGTCTGGATATGAATGAAATGATTAGCAGCTTTATGAAAAAAACGGAGCAAAGGCCGAAACAGCCTGCCAGTGTACAGGATGTGGAGCAGACAGCAGCACCGACACCACCTGCACAAACGGAATCGAATTAGAAAATCATTTGTACGGGTAAAGCTAGGGGCACCTTTTCCCCTAGCTTTTTTGCTTGACCCGCACCATAATTGAGAAGCAAGGTAAAAATAACGGAACAATACAGAATACAAAGGACGGAGAAGACAGATGGCAGAGCATCGGTTTCAAATGACCGCAGCATGGGAAGGCGGCCGCAATGGAGTCGGCACGATCAACGGGAAGGAGTTGCGCACGGCGATCTCGGTCCCAGGCGAGATGGACGGCCCGGGGGTGGGGACCAATCCGGAGGAGCTTCTGATCGCGGCAGCCATGAACTGCTATATCATTACACTGGCAGCGATTCTGGAAAAGCGCGGATTCGGCGTAAAGTCGCTGACACTGCAATCGGAGGGGACTGTATCCGTAGAGGGCGGAAGCCTCAGCTTCAAGCAAATCATTCACCGTCCGCACCTCGTGCTTGAAGGAGCCGAACAGGAGAGTCTGGTTAAGGCTGAGCAGGCGACGCATCGCGCCGAACAAGCCTGCATGGTTTCCAAGGCACTTCGCGGGAATGTCGCGATCAGCGTGGAGCCAGTGATTGAGACGGTGTAGTTATTCCTCGATCATATACGGGCGGGCTGTAAAGCTGCCATTCGTCAGTTGATAGGCACGCAGATCAGGCTGCCCGGGCATTGCCAGGGAAAGAATCCAGTAGCTCTGTTCCGGATAGTGCCAGCCGGTAAGGTCGGCAACAGATGGAACCGCTGCGGTGGCCGGGTGCGTATGAACGATTCCCAGCCATTGCAGCCGGGCTTGGGAAATGAGCTTCAATCCGCCCAAAAATGCCGCGGCATCCCATTGAAACCTGTCTTTTTCCTTTATGCCAAGCGGAGGGGAGAACCACGCGCTGATGTGGGACCCGCTGCCCGCCAGCAAGGCTGTATACTCATAAGGCAGCGTCTTTCGCCCGGCGGCGATGAGGTGCTCGTATACTTTTCGATCGATTGATAGTTTGGTATGCTTAGAATGAAATGGGGTTCCCCAAACGGATTCGTTCATGTTCAATCTCCTTGCGACAAGAGGGTGCACGACGGATGACCATATTCGTAGGCGTATGCGGCTGGGGCGATCATTACGATCTGTACACGCAAGGCGTGCGCAACCAGGACAAGCTCTCGGTCTATGCCGGCCACTTTCCGATTGTGGAGGTGGACAGCTCGTTTTACGCCATTTTACCACAAAAAAATTATGAGAAATGGGCGAAGGATACGCCTGGCACATTCGGGTTTATCGTCAAGCCTCATCAAGCCATGACCGGGCACCAAAGAGGTGAACAGTCGACCAGTCGGCAAGAGTTGTTCAAGCAGTTCGAAGAGAGCATCCAGCCTCTTGTTGAAGCAGGCAAGCTGAAAATGCTGCTGTTTCAGTTCCCGCCATGGTTTGATTGCAAACGGGAGCACGTCCAGTATGTGCAAGGCTGTGTTGCCGCCTATCCAAGCTACCCGCTTGCCGTGGAGTTCCGGCATCAGAGCTGGTTTGCACCACCCTATCGGGAAAAGACGCTGTCCTTTTTGCGTGATCTCGGCGTGGTCCATGTCGTATGTGATGAACCGCAGGCAGGCAACGGCAGTGTGCCGATCGTACCCGCTGTGACCAACCCTGCCTTGTCATTGGTGCGTTTCCATGGACGGAACAACGCCGGCTGGCGAGATCCGGGGGAAGGGCAGAATTGGCGGGATGTGCGTTATTTGTATCGTTACAGTGAACCGGAGCTGATGGAATGGGTCCCTCACATCCAACTGCTGGCCAAGGAGGCACAGGAGGTTTGTATCCTGTTTAACAACAATTCCGGCGGCGATGCGGTGGCGAACGCCAAACAATTTATGGCTATGCTAAACATTGAGCCAACAGGGTTAAACCCTCGGCAAATGGAACTGTTTTAAAGGACGTGTCGGGATGATTACAATCGCATTACTGTTTTTGCTGATCGGGCTAGCGGCCGGGGTGATCGGCAGCTTGGTCGGGATTGGCGGGGGATTGTTTTTTGTTCCCGCCTTGCTTTATGTCGTTAATTATTTCTACCCGGGCGAAATGACGCCGCAATTGGCGGCAGGCACCTCTCTTTTCGTCATCGTCATCACGGCGCTGTCGTCAACCCGTGCGTTTCTCAAGCAGAAGCTGGTGGACAAACAAAGCGCATGGCTCTTCTTCATCGGGAGCGCTCCGGGAGCGATTACCGGGGTCTATTTGAATAAAATGCTCGCGGGCAGCTCCTTTTCATTGGCGTTCGGGCTGTTCCAAATCGCCATGTTTGTCCTGATGCTGGTGAAGGATAAACTAAAGCCGCGCACGATAAATTGGGATGTACACCGCACCTATACGGATCGTGATGGCGTCACCTACCATTACGGCTACAAGCGATGGGTGGCGATCGTCCTCGCCTTTCTGGTCGGGAACGTCTCCTCCTTGTTCGGAGTGGGCGGAGGTGTCTTGATGGTGCCCATTATGCTGGTACTGTTTCGCTTTCCTCCCCATATGGCCACGGCAACCTCGATGTACGTCATTTTTCTCTCCGCTCTTGTCGGGAGCGTCACCAATGTCGTAAACCATCACGTAGACTGGCTGTATGTATTGACGCTCGCTCCTGGCGCTTGGATCGGTGGCAAGCTGGGAGCCATTCTCGCCTCGAGGTTGAAAGGCAAGACGCTCGTCCTGATGCTGCGCGTATTGATTCTTTGCATCGCGATTCAGATGATAGCCGAATATTTTATGGAATAGAATGAAGTAAAGGGAGGGAGTCGCGTGACGAGGACCTGTACCTTACATATCTTGCATACGAATGACCTGCATAGTCATTTTGCGCAAGTGCCGCAGATTGCCGCCTGTTTGCACCAGAAACGAACCATCTGGGAGAACGAAGGTGCGCATGTGCTCACGATCGATATTGGCGATCATGTGGACCGGATGAGCGAACCGACCGAAGCGACATGGGGGCGGGTCAACACCGAAATTCTCAATCAAAGCGGGTACCAGTACGTCACGATCGGCAACAATGAAGGGTTGACCTTGCCCAAGGACCGCTTGAATGAATTGTACCAGCATGCTGATTTTACGATTGTCCTGGGAAATCTGCGCGAGCCGAACCAGGGCGGGGTCCCCGACTGGGCTGTTCCGTATGCTATTCATCAATATGGCGATGTTCAGATTGCCATCCTTGCTGTAACGGCCCCGTTTACGCCTGCCTATGAACTGCTCGGATGGGAGGTGCTGCCTCCGTTTCCTGTCTTGGCCGAGCAAATCGCGGCCCTGCGCTCACATGTGCATGCCATCGTCATCCTTTCCCATCTTGGCTATCAAATGGACGTTGAAATGGCTTCCCAGCTTGAGGGAATCGATGTGATTTTGGGGGCGCATACCCATCACTTGCTTGAGCAGGGGGAAAGAGTAGGGAAGACACTGATTGCGCAGACGGGAAAATTTGGACAGCATATCGGCCACGTCACATTGACGATTAACCCAGCAGACAAAAAGGTGACCTCCTCGCATGCAGAAGTATTCGATCCGGCCCATTATGAGCCTGATCAGAAGCTGGCCGATTTTGTCCAGGAGGAGACGGCAAACGCCAAGCGCCTGCTCGACACATCGTCCATTACATTGTCGAGGCCGTTCACGCTGAACTGGATGGAGGAAAGCCCGTTTGCATCCTTTCTGGCAGCAAGCCTTAGAGCCTGGACACATGCAGAAATTGGTATGGCCAACAGCGGTCTGCTGCTGACTCCTCTTCAAGCAGGACCCGTCACCAAGCATGATCTGCTTCGCTGTCTCCCTCATCCGATCAACCCATGCACCGTATTGCTCACAGGCGATCAGCTATGCTCTCTTTTGGAGCGGGTGTTATCCCCGGAAATGATGCACAAACAGCTTCGCGGCTTTGGCTTTCGCGGCAAAGTTACGGGATGGATGGGGCTTGATGGCGTTTCGGTGGAATATTGTGTTTCACCAGAATTGAACATAAAGCAAGTCAAGGTTGGCGGACACCCGGTCAGGGCGGAGCAAAAGTACAGAGTCGCAACCGTTGACATGTTTATGTACAATCGTATGTTTCCGGAATTGCTGGGCGGCGAGGAGGTTCGCTTTTACCTGCCAGAAGTATTGCGGGAGGTTGTTGCCGCCACCTTGTCCAATGAGGCGATGGTGCAAGCAAGCTTTTCCCCTCGCTATTTTCATTGTTAAGCTCGCTTTGGAATGGGGAAAGCTAGCAAGCAAGGAAGGTGAGGGCATGCATTACATTGACGAGCTTTATGAGATGTACAAAGGCCACTTCAATGGAGCAGAAGAGGACATTATCGCGATCGTGGTCGGAACGCTGCAAGAGAAGACGATTGACGAGCTGTTTGGCTTGATTGGTCAGATGAGTGATGAAGAATTGTTTCATATGATTGCCAATCACTACATCGAGCTGCTCAAACGCAAGGTAGCGATGGAAGACGAACGGGCGCGGAACGTTCTGCATTAACCAGCGGCTGCCTTGCTGCGTATGCTGATGTAGACGCACAAGGCGTGCAATTGGAGGAGGGAACGTATGATTGAGGTAAAACCGATACAGTTTGCAGAGGGAACGGCAATGGCCGTGACGGTGTATTTGCCCAAGACGACCTTATTGTCGGTTTCAACGGACCATGGGTATATCATGTGCGGCGCATTGGACATAGGTTTGCTTAATACGCGGCTGGCAAGCCGTGAAATTCTCGCCGGACGTGCAGTCGGTGTGAAAACGATCGATGAGCTGCTGGATGCACCGCTCGAGTCGGTAACGGCTACAGCCGAATCACGTGGGATTACGGCAGGGATGAGCGGGCGCGACGCCATTCGCAAAATGTTTTAAATGAAAAGCAAGATCAACAAGCCGTCCGGTGATGATACCGGGCGGTTTTTCATTGTTTCGAGCAAATCTTCTCCTTCAAGGGAACCAGCAAAATTCGAGCTTTTAGTCTATGCGTCATGGCGAATATTTTCACAGAAATGAACGAATAGCACTATTTGCCATGGCAGATCTTGCTATATAATAAAGGTAATTTACCGAAAGGCGTCGATGCTATGCGGTTGATTCCGATAGAGCAGTGTCAACCAGGTGCCAGACTGGCACGTACGATCTTTTCTGACACCGGCGCTACTTTGCTGGCGAAAGGTGTCATCTTAACCGAAAGTATTCTTGAACGCCTTGGCAAACTGCAAATCCCTTTTCTTTATATAGAGGATCAGTATACAAACAGCATGGTTCCCGATGTGGAAATAAGCGAGGAGACCCGCCGACAAGCGTTGGAGCTGATCCAGCGAACGTTTCAAACCGTTCTGGACCAACCGGATCAATTGATAACATTGTTCAGCGACGAACAACTGGGCAGCCGAATCAAGGAAGTCATGAGCAACCTGATCAAAGAGCTGCTCCAAAACCGTTCGGCGATGAATCTGCTGGGCACAAGCTGTGCCATTGATCATTATTTGTTTTCACACTCGTTTCAGGTCACGCTGTATGCATTGGCAGTTTCGACCCGTCTGGGACTTACGAATCAAGAGTTGATGAAGATTGGCATCGGTGCGATGCTGCATGACGTAGGTAAAATGTTGATCCCCGTTACTATTTTGCAAAAACCGGGAATGCTGACAGATGCGGAGTTCGACATCATGAAGCGGCATGCGGAGTTGGGGTTTGCGCTTTTGCAAAACAGTGACAGCAATGATCCGCTGTTGCAGTTCGCTGCCGAATGTGCACTGTCGCATCATGAGCGGTGTGACGGGAGCGGATATCCTCGTGGGCTGAAGCAGGAGCAGATTGACCCGATGGTGCGGATTTTATCTGTTTGCGATGTGTTTGATGCACTTTCCTCGCATCGGGTCTACCGTCGGGCGATGCTTCCTCATGTCGCAATGGAGATTTTGTTTGGTGGAGTCGGGAAGCATTTTGACCAGCGAATCGTGGAGGCATTCCGTGATACAATCGCATTGTACCCGCTAGGCCTGTTTGTCACATTGAACACAGGCGAGAGCGGCGTGGTTATCGGTTATAACCAGGGAATGCCGTCACGCCCGATCATTCGAATCGAGCAGAGCGCACAGGGGGAAATGCTCGCATCCCCGTACGAGGTGGATTTATCCAGACAGCTGAATCTGGTCATTTCCTCTTCAGAGCCGATTCCACGGGTTATAACCAATCTTTCTTTTTGAAGACGAGAAACATCCCGAGTCCAAGGAAGAGCATGCTGCCCAGCACGATATAGTAGCCGAAACGGGAATGAAGCTCAGGCATAAACTCAAAGTTCATCCCGTAAATCCCGGTCACAATCGTGAGCGGCATAAAGATCGTGGTCAAAGCGGTAAAGACGCGCATGATATCGTTGGCGCGGCCGGACAAAGCCGATTGATACGCTTCGCGCAGGTTGCCGATCAGATCGCGGAAGGTCTCGAAGCTTTCCGCGATTTTTACTGCATTTTCATGAATATCGCCAAAGTACTTCTGCAGCTTGTCATCGATCAGCAGAAGTTCTTTTTTATTTAACGCAGCAATCAGATCTCGCTGCGGGCCGATCATTTTTTTGGCATACAAAATTTCACGGCGCAGCCCGATAATTCGGATCAGCTGCGCTTTTTGCGTATTGAGCAGGATTTGCTCCTCCAAATTATCAAGCAGGTCCTCGATTTGCTCGATTACATCAAAGTATGATTCGACTATTTGGTCAATGAGATGGTAAAGAAACAAATCGGCTGTATTGACTTCCTCTTCCCGCATAATCGGATGGATTCGTTCAAACTCCACAACCGGATACTTGCTGATCGTAATGATATAGTGACTGCCCAGAAACAGATTGACCTCGCGCAGCAAAATCTCGTCCTTGGCAAACTGGATGCTGTTAATCACGATAAAATAGTGGTCATGATACATCTCCAGCTTGGGGCGTTGCTCCTCCTCGTCAATACAATCTTCGATCGCCAAATCATGCAGACCGAACAGCTGCTGGAGTAAATCCAGATCAAATAAACCGGCTTCGATCCAATAAAAGCCGTTGTCCGGGGGGATGAGCGTGTCCTCGATATCGTCGATTGCTCGGATGATTCCGTTTTGGACCAGGCGAATGTTTATCAAAGCGGGAATTCCTCCTGAAGGGATAATCGAAACAATGATTGGTATCAGTATACCATTTCCATTTTGAAAAGCAGATAATGCAATCAGGAACTGACAGTATATGATACAAAACGACAATCTATGAATTTGATGTAAAAATTTACAAATGGCAATTGCTTCTAAATAAACGTGCTGTTACAATAGCGATAGAAGTTTGCTTTAACTAAACGAACGAAAAATGGAACGCAATGATAAACCGTTTTAACTTTGGGCACTTAGACGGTTTGGAGCCAGTAGTGCAACCGACCAGCGCAATTTGTCAGGCTGGTTTTTTAC